>JAUXCI010000008.1 GCA_030618945.1 Flavobacteriaceae bacterium | reverse complement strand
GCGATCAAGTTGTCCAAGGAGTAATAAGAGATAAAATAACAGGTAATCCTTTGCCAAACGCATTTGCAACAATCTATAACAGCAAGGGAGAGAAGATCAGAAGATTAGAAACATTAAACGATGGCGCTTTCTTCTTCAAGGTAAAATGCGATGAGAATTATAAAATTGTAGGGGATAAGTATGGGTATTTTGAAACGGATACAACTTTAGTAACTACCAGAGAAAATGCATTCCAGAATAATGTTTCTTTAAGTTTAAAAGAGAAGGAATTCATTAAAGTTGACAACAAGGAAATACTCAATGTAAAATCCATTGAATTTGAATTGAATGAAGCTACTATTTTAAAAAGTTCTTATGACAACCTAAGCAAAGTTGTAAGATTGATGAATAAGTTTCCAAATATGATCATTCAATTTGGAGCACATACAGACGCCCGGGGAGGTGATGGTTACAATATGTGGCTATCTCAGAAAAGGGCTTCTGAAACCGTGAGTCACCTAAGAAGCATCGGGGCTGATCCGAGAAGAATAACAGGTAAAGGATATGGTGAAACCAAATTAGTAAATAAATGTGCAAATAATGTAAAATGTACTGAAGTTGAACATCAGCGGAACAGAAGAACAGAATTTGTTGTCATTAAGAAATAAATCGAACTCAGGTTAAGAAAAAACAATTCAAATTTTTGAAAAGCACCAATCATATGATTGGTGCTTTTTTATTGGTAATCACTGAAAATTTTAATAAAATATGTACTTTTGCGATTTAATAGAATTTTGTATAAAAAATGAGTCAGACTTTTAGAGAATATAAGGGATTGAACCTTTCGGAGATTGCCGAAAATGTGCTCGATTATTGGGAGAAGAACGATATATTCCAAAAAAGTATTAGCTCAAGAAAAGGTAAAGAAGCCTTCGTTTTTTATGAAGGACCTCCTTCGGCAAATGGTTTGCCAGGGATACACCACGTTATGGGGAGGGCCATTAAAGACATTTTTTGCCGTTATAAAACGATGCAAGGTTTTCAGGTAGAGCGAAAAGCCGGTTGGGATACGCATGGATTACCCATTGAGCTTGGTGTTGAAAAAGAATTGGGAATAACCAAAGAAGACATTGGGGGTAAAGTAAGCGTTGAAGCTTATAATGAGGCTTGTAAAAAAGCTGTATTGCGATATACCGATGTTTGGGAAGACCTTACCAAAAAAATGGGTCATTGGGTTGATATGAACGATCCATATGTGACCTATAAGCCCAAATACATGGAGACTCTATGGTGGTTGCTAAAAGAATTGTATAAAAAAGACTTATTATACAAAGGATATACCATTCAACCCTACTCACCTAAGGCTGGAACTGGTTTGAGTTCGCATGAATTAAATCAACCTGGCACTTATCAGGATGTTACCGACACTACTGTTGTAGCTCAATTCAAAACTATTAAGACAAGCCTGCCAGAATCCTTAAAAAATATCCACGGGGATCTATATATACTGGCATGGACAACCACACCATGGACCCTTCCGTCAAATACAGCGCTCACTGTTGGAAAGAAAATAGACTATGTTGTGATAAGCACCTATAATCAATATACTTTTGAGCCCGTCAATGTTATTTTGGCTAAAAAACTGGTTGCATTTCAATTTGCTAAAAAGTTTAAAGAGTTTGAGCAGGATGCTGAATTGATGGCCTATCAAAAAGAGGATAAATTAATTCCGTATAAAATTATTAAAGAATGTTTAGGGTCTGATTTATTGGAAATTAGATACGAACAATTATTACCATACGCATTACCTTATAAAAACCCTGAAAATGCTTTTAGGGTGATAGCGGGTGATTTTGTTACTACCGAAGATGGGACTGGAATTGTACATACCGCTCCTACATTTGGTGTAGATGATGCGATGGTCGCTAAACAGGCTTCACCAGAAGTGCCTCCATTGCTTGTTTTAGATGCTCATAACAACCCTGTTCCCTTGGTTGATTTACAAGGTAAATTCAATTCTTATATGGGTGAACATGCTGGAAAGTATGTAAAAATTGAATATTATGATGACGACAAGCAGCCGGAACGTTCGGTTGACGTTGAGCTTGCTATAAAGTTAAAGGAGGAAAATAAGGCTTTTAAGGTTGAAAAATACAAACACAGTTATCCAAATTGTTGGAGAACAGATAAACCGGTGCTGTATTACCCTCTTGATTCCTGGTTTATTAAGGTGACCAAAAAAAGAGATCGGATGTTTGAATTGAACAAGTCTATCAATTGGAAACCAAAGTCAACAGGAGAGGGAAGGTTTGGTAACTGGCTTCAAAACGCAAATGATTGGAATTTGTCAAGATCCAGATTTTGGGGAACTCCTTTGCCTATCTGGCGAACTAAAGATGGTTCAGAGGAGATCATCATTGGGTCTGTTGCGGAATTAAAATCTGAAATGCAAAAATCTTTAGACAAAGGATTTATGAGCGATACGCTTTTTGGAGACTTTGTTGTGGGAGACATGACCGAAGAAAATTATGATAAAGTAGATCTTCATAAAAATATAGTTGATCAAATTATTTTGGTATCTGAAAAAGGGCAACCTATGAAAAGAGAATCAGACTTGATTGATGTATGGTTTGATTCAGGTGCTATGCCTTATGCCCAATGGCATTATCCTTTTGAGAACAAAGAAAAAATTGATGCTAACACATTTTTTCCTGCTGATTTTATTGCGGAAGGAGTAGATCAAACCAGAGGATGGTTTTATACCCTGCACGCGATAGCATCTATGAATTTTGACAGTATAGCCTATAAAAATGTGGTTTCCAATGGCCTGGTTTTGGATAAGAACGGAAAAAAAATGTCAAAAAGATTGGGAAATGCCGTTGACCCTTTTCAAACCATGAAAAAATATGGCGCTGATGCCACAAGATGGTATATGATTTCCAATGCCAATCCATGGGATAATCTAAAGTTTGATCTTGAAGGAATTGAAGAGGTTAGGCGTAAATTTTTTGGAACACTATATAACACTTATTCATTCTTTTCTTTATATGCCAATATAGATAAGTTTGCATATGTGGAGGAAGAAATAGCGCTGGCAGAAAGACCAGAGATCGATCGCTGGATTCTTTCTGAGATGAATTCACTTATGAAAAAAGTGGAGTCTTATTACGACGATTATGAACCGACCAAAGCCGCAAGAGCCATTCAGAATTTTGTAGGTGAGAATTTGAGTAATTGGTACGTAAGGTTATGTAGAAGAAGATTCTGGAAAGGAGAATATGAAAAAGATAAAATATCTGCATATCAAACCCTTTATACTTGTTTGTTAAATATATCAAAAATGGCTTCCCCTATAGCGCCATTTTTTATGGATAATTTATACCAAGATTTAACAAAAAACGTTTCTAAAAATAAATTAAGTTCTGTACATTTGGGGGAATTTCCAAAAGCTGATCAAGCCTTTATAGATGCTCCCCTTGAAAGAAAAATGCAGAAGGCCCAATCAATTTCCTCGATGGTATTATCACTGAGAAAAAGGGAAATGATTAAAGTTCGACAACCTTTGCAAAAAATTATGATTCCTGTTTTGGATGAACAAGATAAATTGGACATTCAAGCGGTGTCAGACTTAATTATTTCAGAGGTGAATGTAAAGGAAATAGAATTGCTTCAAGACGCATCGGGTATTCTAATTAAGAATATAAAGCCCAATTTTAAAGTTTTGGGGCCAAAATATGGTAAAAATATGAGATTTGTTGGTCAGGCAATTAGCAGCTTGAGGAATAATGACATAAGTACCATAGAGAAAGAAGGAAAACTGGATATTGAAGTGAACGGAGCTCCAGAATTATTATTATTGGAGGAGGTTGAAATTGCTACTCAGGATATTGAGGGGTGGTTGGTATCAAATCAGGGCAATTTAACAGTAGCATTAGACGTTTCTATATCAGATAGTCTAAGAAATGAAGGGATTGCCAGGGAGTTGATCAATAGGATTCAAAATTTGAGAAAAGAGAGTGGACTAGAGGTAACAGACAAGATAATCCTATATATAAAAAGGGATGGGGTTATAGACCAAGCTGTAGAATCAAATGTAGATTATATTAAGAATGAAACATTAACGAAGAAATTGATATTAAAAGAAACAATGGATAATGGAAGTAACGTTGTATTTGACAATGTAGATACAATGTTATTTATTGAAAAAATGTAAGACATGAGTGAGAATAAGGTTAGGTATTCAGATCAGGATTTAACGGAGTTTAGATCGATCATCGAAGAAAAAATCAAACAAGCACAGAAAGATCTTGAATTGATTGAAAGTAGTTTTAAAAACGACAGTAACAACGGTACAGAAGATACTTCTCCAACTTTTAAAGCGTTTGAAGAAGGATCTGAAACCATGTCGAAAGAAGCTAATGTACAATTGGCTATTCGCCAGGAGAAATTTATCAGAGACTTGAAAAATGCTCTTTTAAGAATTGAGAATAAAACTTATGGTGTATGTCGGGTAATGGGTCATTTGATTCAAAAAGAGCGACTAAAATTAGTGCCTCATGCCACTTTAAGTATAGCAGCTAAAAACCAACAACATTAGAATTGTTGACAGATACAACCGCATTATTGGTTCATGCTTTTGGATCCTTGTGTTGTTTTCTGTGAATTCTTTTGGGCAGAAGCTTATTGAAAAATCGATTAGCTCTAGGGCAGATCAAGTTATCTTGGAATTTGATGTAATTGATCAAATTGAACTTTTCAACGCAAAAGCCGATGCGGAGTTTTCGGTTTTAGGGGAAGGTCGCACCTATTTTCCTGATTTTAATCTGAAGGAATTAAACGGAGTGGTTTATTTGGAGGAAAATGACCAAGTTTCTGATGAGGAAGCCTATAGCGTGGATAAAGTGTGCAGTATTGAACCCAATTTCACCTCTTATCAAGTTTTTATTCCGGAAGGAAAGAAGCTGTATATCTCATTTATTGAAGGAAATTTCTTCGCAGAAGATTTTAAAGGGGAATTAAATTTGATTGCTGAGGACGGAATCATAAAGCTAAATCACATGTCTAATACAGTCAATATAAGGCTGAGTTCAGGCAGTATTTATGCCCAAAACATTGAGAACACGTCTATTGATGCCAAGACTAATTTGGGTTCGTTGATCACCGCCCCACCTTTAGAAGGATTATCAGAAAACAAGAAACACCTTATGGATACAGTAGGTAATGGTAGTAAATCATTAATGATCCGAACAATTATGGCCAACATTTATTTAAATGTGTCAAAAGACTAATTTTTAGTATTATTGTAGCGCCTTAATTGGTAGTTCGATAATACTATTATAAAGAAATGTAATTCGTGAAGAGAGCACTTTTTATCATCATCATTATACTGCTAATAGACCAGGTTTCAAAGATCTATATAAAAACTCATTTTGTTTTAAGCGAAGAGATCAAGGTACTTGGACTGGATTGGTTCAGAATTCATTTTTTGGAGAATAATGGAATGGCCTGGGGTAAAGAGTTTGGTGGAGAATCGGGGAAATTGTTTTTGACTTTGTTCCGTCTAGCTGCGATTGCAGGTATCGGATACTGGCTTTATGATGCGATTAAGAATAAAGCACATTATTTACTGATTACCGCAATATCTTTGATTTTTGCAGGAGCCATGGGAAATATTATTGATTCGGTTTTTTATGGAATATTTTTTTCTGACAGTTATCATAAACTGGCTAGTTTCCTTCCCCAAGAAGGGGGATACAATTCATTGTTTCACGGAAAAGTAGTGGATATGCTATATTTTCCATTGGTTGATACGGTACTTCCTGATTGGGTACCCAGTATAAGTTTTGATTTTCCACAATGGATTCCATTTGTTGGAGGAAATCATTTTTCTTTATTTGAAAGTAGAAATTTTACTTTTTTTGATCCGGTTTTTAATGTAGCAGATACGGCAATAAGTTCAGGAGTTGGTTTATTAATCGTTTTCAACAAGCAAATATTTCCGAAAAAAGAAGAATCCATATCGGAACGTATCGAAGAAGAAATGGCATCTTTCTAAAATCAATCGAGTTCTTTTAAGGCGTTAATAAGTTGTAAAAGACTGTCTATCTCAACATGGTCCATAATCACGACCTTATACCATTTGTTTTTATCATTATGCTGTTCTGGAACCAGATCAAATTTTACCGCAATCTCATGGGGAACATGAGATGAATACAGCGTCACGATATTCATGTATTCATTCCTGAAATATGGGATACTAAGTTGATCCAATTGCTTACAAAACCAATTGGTTCTCATCAAAAGCACGCTGATTTTCTCGTACCAGCCATAAGGACCGTAGGTAAATAGAATCATATAAACGGCAATAGCATTAGCACCTGACCGGCTACCACAAAGTGTGAGATCCATACCTTCCACATATTCAGCTTCTTTTGTTATCACATTTTCAATGAGACCTTTTCTACTGAGATAAACTCCTGTACCATAAGGTGCCTGAAGCATTTTATGAGCATCAATAGTTATCGAAGAGATTTTTGGATTGGAGAAGTTGATTGATGATTTCAAATTGCTGAAAGGGTAAACAAAACCACCATAAGCACCATCTATGTGTAATTTGTACTGAACACCCAATGAGTCAAGGAGATTTGTGTATACATCAGGATCGTCCACAGAACCGAACATGGTAGTTGCCATATTTGCAATAACAATAAAATATTTTTTACCATCTGCGATTGCCTTCTTTACAATACTCTCAAGGGCAACTGCATCTATTTCTCTGCTTTCAAATTGCACCGGGGCGCTCATCAGGTCAATATTTAAAAGGTTGGAACCTTTAGGAATCGAATAATGTGTGTCTTCTGAGGCCAAAATAACAATTTCACTGGCTTTGGCATTAAAGTGGTTGGTAAAATAATTTCTAAAAACCCACAAGGCCTGGATGTTGGCTTCGGTACCGCCGGGGGCAATATAACCGTCGAACTGTTCATCTTCCATTTTGAAAAAATCCACAGCCATTACTCTTAGGACCTCCCTTTCAATTTCCTGAGTACCTTTAAATGCACTCTCAGAATCGCCAAAAGTATGGCAACCTATATGATTAGGATTGGCTACGTAAGTCTTTAAAGTTGGCGCGTCTTTTAAAAACGAAGCATCACTGTAAAAGACTTTATTATCAAGCTTCGAAGCCGGATAGCCAAGAGAAATGTCATTCTCAAAGTCAACGTTTTCTTTGAGCGCCATTTCGATTCTTGTTTGAAGACTACGGTGAGGAAGTTTTTTCCAATATTTCATTTCCTTGTATATTAAAAACGTATTTTTATGCTAATAATTCTCAGGTGTAAAAGTACGAATAATGGTTATACAATGCTATGTGAAACGGAGGCGCCTAAATCAATTCGGTACTTTTATCATAATGGCAAAGAATTAATTTTAATTTGTTTAATTGTATTTTTAATAGCCTTCGGCGCTGACATAAATCAAAGATTTTAATCATTTCCATATTGATTTAGAAATTAATCTTTGATCTTTTTATCATAGGTTGTTCGAAAACGTAAGAAACTAGTTAAAATCAGGGCTTAATAAAATGGTTTTTTGCCATATAGATAATCAATTCAATCATCAGTATTTGAAATTAGAAGTTCAAATAAAATCACTTCCTAATACCCCCGGAGTATATCAATACTATGACCGGGCAGACAAAATATTATATATAGGCAAGGCAAAAAATTTAAAAAAAAGAGTTTCATCTTATTTTAATAAAAACCATGAGAATGGCAAGACTCGGGTTTTGGTTGGAAAGATTGCTAGTATCAAGCACATAGTTGTAGAAACCGAAACTGATGCGCTGTTGTTAGAGAATAATCTGATAAAAAAATACCAGCCTAAATACAACGTACTTTTAAAAGATGATAAAACATATCCTTGGATATGCATCAAAAAGGAACCCTTTCCAAGAGTTTTTTTGACACGAAACGTCTGGAAAGACGGATCAGAGTATTTTGGACCTTATACTGCAGTAAAAACTGCGAGGACCTTACTTTCTCTTATCAAAGAATTATACCCTTTACGTACATGTTCTTATAATTTGAACGAAGAAAACATTAAAAATAAAAAGTATAAAGTTTGCCTGGAGTATCATATTAAGAATTGTAAAGGTGCTTGTGAAGCGCTTCAGTCAGCGGAGGCGTATGAAATAGAAATTAAGGAGATTAGAAATATCTTAAAAGGACATTTTAAGTCTTCCTTAAAAAGTTTTGAAGCCTTGATGTATGACTTTGCAGGGAGATCGGAGTTTGAAGAGGCTCATAAAGTAAAAGAAAAGATACAGTTGTTATCGAATTACCAGGCAAGATCTACTGTAATAAACCCTTCTATTTCGAACGTGGACGTTTTTAGTATTGTTTCCGATGAATCATTTGCCTATGTTAATTTTCTTAAAATTACCAATGGAGCGATTATCCAATCCCACACAGTTGAAATCAAAAAAAAACTTGACGAGGACGACAAATTTTTATTGGAATTGGCAATTATCGAAATAAGGGAAAGGTTCCATTCCAGTTCACCCGAAATATATACACCATTTAATGTTGAGATAGGAGAATTGTTAAAGGTAACTGTACCAAAATTAGGAGATAAAAAGAGAATTGTGGAGCTCTCTCTGAGAAATGCTAAATATTTTAGGCAGGATAGGTTTAAACAAATTCAAATCGTAGATCCCGACAGGCATACTAAAAGAATTATGGCCCAGATGCAAAAGGATTTAAGACTGAACGAAGAACCAAGACATATAGAATGTTTTGATAACTCGAATATTCAAGGATCTAATCCAGTTGCAGCTTGCGTGGTTTTTAAAAATGGGAAGCCTGATAAAAAAGAATATCGACATTTCAATATTAAGACAGTGGTTGGACCAGATGATTATTCTTCCATGGAAGAGGTGGTTCACAGGAGGTACAAACGATTATTGGACGAAGAAAGAGAGTTACCACAATTGGTTATTGTCGATGGTGGTAAAGGCCAATTATCTTCTGCTTTGAAAAGTTTGGATGTATTGGGCTTAAGAGGGAAAATCGCAATTATAGGAATCGCCAAAAGGCTTGAGGAAGTTTATTATCCCGGCGACCCTATTCCTATGTATCTCGATAAAAAATCAGAGTCTCTAAAAATTATTCAGCAACTTAGAAATGAAGCCCATAGATTTGGAATCAAACACCATAGAAATAAAAGAAGCAAAGGCGCCATACAAACGGAACTCTCAATGATTAATGGAATTGGTGAAAAAACTATTTTGGCCTTGTTGAAAAAATTTAGATCAATAAAAAGGTTAAAAAATGCAACGTTTGATGAAATAGAGCAACTAATAGGAAGAGACAAGGCGTGTAAAGTTTGTGATCAGTTCAATATTGCCTATCCCCCAAAACCATCTACATGAGATATATACTTCTTATCGTATTTTTAATTTGGACCGGTTCATTAATGGGCCAGGAAGAAAAGGATGTTAAAAAAGACGTAAAGGTTGGATTGGTCTTAAGTGGTGGTGGCGCCAAAGGCTTTGCTCATGTTGGTGTTTTAAAAGTGTTGGAAGATGCGGGAATCAGAGTTGATTATATTGCTGGAACCAGTATGGGGGCCATTATTGGTGGTCTATATGCCTCCGGTTATAATGCCACAGAGCTTGACTCGGTGTTAAAAGCTTATGACCTAGGCGGTTTAGTGAATGATGATTTGCCCAGGGAAGTGTCATCCTTTTATCAAAAAGAGAACGACGGTAAATATGCGGTTTCTTTGCCTTTGGTAAAAAGAAAGATTGAATTGCCTTCTGCAGTTTCCAAAGGTCAAAATGCCTTTAATATTTTTTCTCAATTAACTGAACACGTTCATGAAATAGACGATTTTAGTCAACTACCGATTCCATTTTTTTGTATTGCTACTAACCTGGTAAATGGTGAAGAGGTAATTTTGGACAAAGGATTCCTACCCGAGGCCATTAGGGCCAGTGGATCTTTTCCAGGTTTATTGACCCCAGTAAAAATTGATGGAAAAGTATTGGTCGATGGAGGTATCGTGGATAATTTCCCTGTTGAAAAAATGATTGAGAAGGGGGTTGACTATATTATTGGTGTAAACGTTTCAGGTGGTTTAAAAGATATAGAAAATTTGCGAACTTTACCCGAGATATTAACGCAAATAATAGGTTTCCAGATGTATAAACAGTGGGATGACAAGATAAAGTTATCTGACGTTTATATAAATCCCGATTTAGAAGAATTCACTACTTTTTCATGGGATGATGAAGCAGAAATTGTTAAAAGAGGTGAAGTTGCTGCGACAAAAGTTAAGGAACAACTCGTTAGCATTGCATCTCTACAACAGCCTGCGACAAAAAGATCAATCAAATCTTATCCTAAAAAGGATGAATTGATGATTGTTAAAATAGATATCAAAGGAAATAGAAATTTCACTGATAAATATTGTATAAAGAAATTAGGAATTGTGGAAGGCGAAATCATAAGTCATAAAGATTTTATGAGAGGCATTGATGTTTTAACCGCCACTAATAATTTTGAAAGTATCTTTTACAAGCTTAGCCCAATGGAGGGAGGCACAAAAGTTGAATTCGAAATCACAGAGAATGATGAAAGAACCTTGATACAGTTTGGAGCCCACTATGATGATCTTTATAAAACGGGAATATTGGTTAATTTTACTACAAAACATTTGTTTTTTAAGAATGATTTTATCTCCGCTGATTTTGTAGTGGGTGATAATATCAGGTATAATGTAGATTACTTTTATGACAATGGGTTTAATTGGAGTTTTGGGGTTAATACCCGATATAATACCTTTAAGGCTGATATAGCCTTCAATATTCTTCCTGAAGTTAAAAGTCAGGATACCATAAGTACAGGATTAAATGTTCCTATTAAATATATTGATTTTACAACCCGATTGTTTTTGCAATCAACCATAAAGGATAGATGGGCTTTTAGAGTAGGTTTGGAACACAAATTTTTGAATGTACATACTAATGAGGTAGTTGATGACAATAGTAATCGGATTTATTTTGAAAAAAGTCATTATCTAAATGCTTTTGGAAAGGTGATGCTGGACACATACGATTCAAAATACTTCCCTAAAAAGGGATTTTATCTTGATACTGAGTATCTGCTGTACGGCGTATCGAGTAATTATAAAGGCAATTTCAGTACTTTTTCTCAATTGTCGGGCAGATTGGGATTTGCCTATACTTTTTTTAATAAATTAACATTCAACCTTTTGTCAGAGGCCGGTGTTACTTTGGGGAATAATGAAGACGAGATTCTCGATTATCATTTAGGTGGTTATAATGAAAATTACATCAATACTTTTAAACCTTTTTATGGTTATGGATTTGGAGAATTGAATGAATCGGCTTTTTTAAGAACGGCAGTTACAATAAGGTATGAGATTTTTAAGAAGAACTTCTTGTCCTTCACCGGAAATTTTGCCAGATTGAATGACGACCTTTGGAATGATGGGCACATATTTGAAGACACCAAATCAGGCTATGGAGCAGGTTATGGAGTTAATACCATTATTGGCCCCATTGAATTACATTACTCATGGAACCCTGATAATAATAAGGATTTTTGGTATATAAATGTCGGCTTCTGGTTCTGACAAAAAAAACCGAGCATGGCTCGGTTTTTTTTAATTTACACTTTATTTTTCTAATTAGCCCAATGCAGGTTTCATTTTTTTACGCAACCACATTTTGAACCTTGTAATAAGGTAAAATAAAATCGGTACAACCACTAAGGTTAAGAAGGTAGCTACGAACAAGCCATATATGACAGTCTTTGCCAAAGGCCCCCAAAAAACTACATTATCTCCTCCAATATAGATCTGAGGATCGAATTCAGTAAACAAGGTATAGAAATTTATATTGAACCCTATAGCTAAAGGAATTAAACCTAATATTGTGGTAATAGCCGTAAGCAGGACTGGCCTTAATCTTGCTTTTCCAGCTTTAATAATGCTGTTTAGTAAGTTTTCATTATCTAAATATGCATCTTCATCGAGATTCAATTCCGCTTTTTTTCTATCGATCAAGAGCTGGGTATAATCAAGAAGAACTACCCCATTGTTGACCACAATACCTGCAAGGGAGATGATACCCACCATGGTCATCATGATCACAAAAGAATTACCAGTAATAATCAAACCACCAAAAACACCAATCAAACTTAGGAAAATTGCTAACATGATGATTCCCGGTTTAGTCACTGAGTTAAACTGCAAGATCAAGATTAAAAAGATTAGCCCGAGCCCTGAGAAGAAGGCCCCTACTAGAAAAGCCATTTGCTTATTCTGTTCTTCAATCTGACCAGTAAAATCAATTTTAACACCATTGGGAATTCCAGAAAAACCTTCCATCTCTGATTGAATCCTGTTTACAATGGCTCCAGCATCCGTAAAGCCAGGAGATAAGGCGGAATAAAGGATCACAACTCTTTTGGAATCTTTATGCTTGATCGCGCTAAATCCAGAATTGTTTTTTCTTTTGGTCACGGCAGAAACTGGAATTTCTTTGATTTTTCCGGTCGCGGGATCTCTAAAGGTTATTTTTTGATCGAAAATCGCGCTTTTATTGTACTTGTCTTGTTCGTTAAATCGTACATAAATGTCATAATCTTCGCCATCTTCTTTGTAAATACCAGCCTTGGCTCCAAATATTGAATTTCTGAGCTGCTGACCTATTTGCCCCGCACTTACACCCAATTCTCCTGCTTTTTGTCTGTCAATAGTTACATACATTGATGGTTTAGAACGGTTGACGTCAATTTTTAATTCATCTATGCCTTCAATACTCTGGGTATTTATGAAATCTTTCATTTTTTCGGCGGTATGAATTAATTCGGCATAATCTTCCCCTTCTATTTCAATGTTAATAGGATATCCGGCTGGCGGGCCATTAGCTTCTTTCTCAACACTAATTGCCACTCCTGGATAAATTCCAACCATTTCTTCCTGAATTTTTTGTCTCAAGGCTTCACTATCCATGCCTTTCCGATATTTAAATTCTCTCATGGAAGCTGTGATCTTTGCTTTATGGGGCATTTCTGCAGCAGAGCCCCCGTCAGTTTGAGGGTTTCCTGCACCTTCACCTACTTGTGCCACTGCGCTTTCTACCATAAAGTTATATTCTTTATCAATGTATTTATCATCATTGAGGAAAGAATAAACTCTTGATTCAATTTCATGCGTGATTTGATTCGTTTTTTCAATGTCAGTTCCCTGAGGATATTCAATATAAACAATGATCTGGTTCGGAACATTGTCCGGGAAAAACTCAATTTTAGTTCTTTGTGTTGCCACTGAAGCACCAAAACCAACAAATGCCAGCAATAGAAGAATTACCGTTCCTATGGTAATACCATAAGGTTTCCAACCACTAAGTGCTGATTTCAAGGTCTTTTCATACAAGATTTCCGATTTGGTCAAAATGTTGTCCTGAAAATAATGCGACATTTTTCTAAGTACCAACCTATAGACCCAAAGCAAAATAGCTGTAGTGATCATAATAGACCCAAAAATCTTGTACGCCCCCCCAATAACCATGATAAGAATGCCGAAAAGGGACAATATTCCCGTTATGGTAAAAATACCTTTGCGAGACATATCCTTGTCTTCAATGCTCATAAATTGTGATACCAATACAGAATTGAAAAAGATAGCTACAATAAGTGAGGACCCCAGTACTACCGATAATGTAATAGGGAGATAAATCATAAAATCGCCCATAATACCAGGCCATAAACCAAGAGGAATAAAGGCAGCAATTGTGGTCGCTGTAGAAATGATGATGGGAAAGGCAATTTCGCTAATTCCTTTTTTTGCAGCTTCTTTCCTGCTCATACCTTCCTCGTCCATAAGTCGGTAGACATTCTCCACAACAACGATACCATTGTCTACAAGCATACCAAGCCCCATGATCAATCCAAAAAGGACCATTGTATTCATAGAATATCCTAAAGCATCTAATATCATCAACGACATAAGCATTGACATAGGAATGGCAAACCCTACAAATAGGGCATTTCTAAACCCTAAAAAGAACATCAGTACGGTGACCACCAGAATAATTCCAAAAACAATATTATTTACCAGATCATCTACCTGACCTATGGTTTTGGGAGATTGGTCGTTGGTAATGGTAATTTTCAGGTCACTGGGAAACACATTGATTCTTGCATCTTCAACAATGGTTTGAATTTTTTCAGCTGCGTCCACCATGTTTTTACCTGATCGTTTTTTAACATCGAGCATCACAACGACATTGCCAAATTCCCTTGCATATGTTGTTCTTTCTTTTTCTTTAAACGACACATTAGAGATGTCTTTTAAATATATAGGGCTATTGTTCTCAGATTTTACTACAAAATTATCCAGATCAGAAGGATGTTCAATTTCACCTATAATTCGTATCGTACGACGCTGACCACTGGAAACAAGATTTCCAGCCGACATCGTTATATTTCCATTATTTACCGCATTGATCACGTCATTAAAACTCACCTGAGCAGCCATCATTTTATAAATGTCGACGGCAATTTGAACTTCCAGTTCCTGTGCACCCCTGATGTCAACCTGTTTGATTTCCTGAAGACTTTCAATTTCATCCTCCAGATACTCCGCATATTTTTTAAGTTTTTCAACCGGATAATCACCTGAAATATTAATATTTAAGATCGGCATTTCTTCAGAAAGAGTTAACTCAAAAACATTGGGTTCAACTTTGGCACCATTAAAAGTCGGCCAATCTTCTCCTGCTGTTTCCGAATCGATTTCGTCCTTCACTTTTTGTTTGGCCGCATCTACTGAAATATTTTCATCAAACTCCACAATGACCATAGAATAATCTTCTTGGGACGTTGACGTGATCTCAACAACGTTAGAAACTGTTTTAAGCTTTTCTTCAATCGGATCTGTCAACAGTTTTTCAACATCTTCTGCGGTATTACCCGGATAGATGGTACTCACATAAATTTTAGTTTCCTTAACTTCCGGAAAACTTTCTCTGGGCATACTATTATAGGAAGATAAGCCGGAAAACAATATGATCAATATAACCACATAAATAGTTGTTTTATTATTGATAGCCCAAGAGGATAAACCGAATTCCTTATCCAATACTTTTTTTTGTTTGACCATAATTATGATTCGGGATTGATTATTTTGACTTTTTGACCATCATTCACACTTCTTGCTCCTTCTTGAATTATTTCCATCCCCGGTTCAAGCCCTGTGATAACCTCAATAACATCTCCTTGAGTCAAACTAGTTTCTATAATTACTTTTTCAGCACTGGCCTCATTGTTGCTTGTCTTGTTTTTTATCACATAAATATATTGTTCCCCGTCGGCATTTTCTGAAATAATACTTTGAGGGATCAATAAGGCTTTTGGATTGGTATAATCATTTATTCTCAGTTTCGCAGTCAAATTGGGTTTGATTGATTTTTCCTTGTTAGGAATAGCAACTTCTACCTTAAAGGTTCTGTTACTCGGGTTGATAAAAGAACTAACTTGTCGAACCTTGGAGTCAATTTTTTTATTTAATACCGGAAATTCAACTTCTACTCTTTTGTTAATAGTAATATTTGAAACATATTTTTCGGGAACATTAGTGACTATATACATGTTGTCTAAATTCACGATACGCATAAGTGGGGTCTGCCCTGGAAGTACTACGCTTCCTTGTTCGGTCAATACGTCGTCAATTGTTCCTGAAAAAGGAGCAGTGATAATCGTTTTAGACACTTGTTGTTCCAATTGCCCAATAGCCAGAGTTTGGGCTTCATAATTTGATTTGGCCTGAAGGTATTGCATTTCGCTGCCAATTTTTTGATCCCAAAGGCGCTGCTGGCGCTCAAAGGTTGTTTTCGCCAAATCAACCTGAATGTTTAATTGAGCCAATTGCTGACTCAGACCACCATCGTCAATTTTCCCCAATACTTGACCTTTGTTAACCCATTGCCCTTCCTTAATATATACATGGGTAAGAATACCAGAAAATTCAGGATAAATCACCAAAAGATCTTTAGTAGTAACATTACCTTGGATTTCAAGATAATGGTTAAAAACCTCTTCTTTAACAACAAAAGTAGTGATTAGAGGTACTTTTCTTATGTCATCAAGCTCAGATATTGCTATGTCAAGACGTTTGATTTGTTCTTTGATCTCACTTTGCTGAACCACCATTTCTGATTTTTTAAGCCTGATAGATTTTAGATCTTTAGATTCGATGACTGACTCCACTGTTGTTTCATCTTTCTTTCCACATGAAGAAAGTACAAGCATGACTAATATTAGGGGTATAATTTTATTCATTTTAAAATAAGTTAAGTGCATTTTCTAATTCTACTTTTGTATATATGATTTCCAGTATGGATTGAATATATACCTGTTGAATACTAAATAATTGGTTTTGTACGTTGGTAAGATTTATACTTGAACTAAGACCTTCAAAAAATTTAATCTGCTCCTTTTCCGCAATTCTTTCGGCAAGAATAAGATTTTGACTTGAAGTTTGAAATTGGTCCAGCGCGAATTGGTATTTATTTTTAGCAGTAGATACTTGTAACTTCAATTTTTCAGAAGTTTCATTCCGATCAATTTCTGATTGTTTTAAATTGATTTTAGCTTGTTGTGTTCTTGAGCTTCGTTGCAAACTACTAAAAATTGGAATTTTAAGACTGACCCCAAATAATGATGAATCAAACCAGTCGCCGTCATTTTCAAAAAAGATAAAATTGTCGTTGTTGGCGAATTGAGAATAATTGACAAAGGCGTTTAAAGAAGGCATGCCTTTGGTTTTTTCGAATTTAACCAATAATTCATCAAATTCAACCTTATTGTCGGCTATCTTAAAATCAATATGATTTTTAAGATCAAATTGTGAACTTATAATGTCAGAATCAGAACTTCTCAAGGCCAAATTTTCAAGATTTTCTGTAAGTATTACTGTTTGATCTATGGGAATACCCAAGGTCAAATTGAACATTTGTTTGGATATGAATTCCAATCGGGTAGCTTTATTTAGCTCATTATTGATATTGGATAAAGTTATTTGTTGTTGTTCAAAATCCTGTTCTTCGGCAAATCCATTTTCCAACAAAGCCCGGGTTTCGAAAAGATTTTTTTCCAAGACCGCTTTATTCTTCTCAAGTATGGATATGGTTTCTCTTGATACCAAAACGGTACCATAGGCATTGATCACAGCTTCGCGAATACTTTGATCTGTTTTTTCCTTGGCCAGATTTGAAATTTTTAAAAAGGTATTCGCTGATTGGAGCCCTACTATATAGGAGCCATCAAAAAGAATTTGGTTCAAAGTGACCGTGGCGTTCATATTTTGTTTAGCCCCAAAAACCACTTCTTCAAACTCTCCTGGAGGGCCTCCCACGATTTCGGCGGGAATAAAGGTGACGGCTTGTTTAAGCCAATTTTGATAGTCAATAGTTCCATCTATTTGAGGAAGGCCATAAGAAGTTGCTTCCCATTTTTGCTTTTCTGCAGCTTCAATGTCTAAAACAGAATTTCTAACCGTATAATTATGTTCCAAGGCATAAATCACTGCTTCATCGAGGGTAAACGAAAATGATTCCTGAGCCCTGACGGCTAAAGCCGAAAGGAGAAGAAATCCGAATGTGAATACTTTGTTCATTTTTTAAGTATGTTTAATAATATTTTTAATCCTTTATCAGTGGCAATGGCCCTTATGTGATATTCCAGGAAGGTTTCTTTTAACTGTGATGTACTGAACCTATTTATTGGAAACAGCTCATAATTCAACAAGCCGGCATTACCGTTCAAATAAAATCGTGTAATAATATCTAAATCGATTTCTTTTCTGTAAATACCTTGATCAATTCCTCTTTCTAAATTATGTTTGACGCAATCATTAACTGATTCAAACTGCTTGTCTTTAAGTAACTTGAAAATTTTTGGATAATATTTTTGCAATTGATAGTGTGGAGATGACTTTTCGTCTTTCAACTGTTCCATTATTAAAGATTTAATCGTAAAAATTTCCTCTATTGGGTTCAGTTCACCGGAACAGATATCACATATCCCAGAATTAATTTTATCAAACACATAGAAAGTAGAAGCTTGCACCAATTTAAGCTTCGTTGAAAAATGAGAATAAATCGTCTTCTTAGAAATCCCCATTTCAGAAGCAATATCATCCATGGTGACACTTTTAAATCCTAAATTTAAAAAAAGGTCAGAGGCCTTTTGGAGTATTTTTTCTTTCATAAGGGTGCAAATATAGACATAGGAAACGTATAACACAAAAAAAGTTTCCTAAGTTTATGATGAGTTGATATGGACTTGGTGGTTTTAAAAATTTGATTGCGCTGTAAAAGGAAGTTTTAAATTTTAGAGAATTGAATTATTTGCTAAAGAAAGACATTGGTTCGAAGAGAATAATTATTTTTACATAAAATAAAAATTTGTGGATATAGCCCATTATAAAGAAGATTTTCTGGATTATTTAAAAACAGAAATTATTAAAAAAGACCCGGTAAACCTGTACTTACCTATAGAATACATCTTGGAATTGGGAGGTAAAAGATTACGGCCCATTCTTGTTTTATTGAGTTGCGACCTATTTAATGAGGACTATATTAAGGCCATGGAAGCGGCTCTATGCGTGGAAATGTTTCATAATTTCACCTTGATACATGATGATATAATGGACAAGGCTGATATAAGACGGGGCAAAGAAACAGTGCACAAAAAATGGAATGTCAATACGGGAATTCTTTCGGGAGATGCCCTATTGATTTTAGCATACCAAAGGTTGGAATATTATGAAGGAGAAAAGTATAAAAACCTGATGTCACTTTTTAATAAAATGGCGATGGAGGTTTGTGAAGGGCAGCAACTGGATGTAGATTTTGAAGAATTGGTTGAAGTGCCTTTAGACACCTATATAAAAATGATTAGTTATAAAACGGCTGTTTTGGTTGGAGCCTCTTTAAAAATGGGAGCTTTAATTGCCGGAGCGTCACTTGAAGACCAACAGAAAATATATGATTTTGGTTTGAATTTAGGGATAGCCTTTCAATTACAGGATGATTATCTTGATACCTTTGGGAATAAAGATTTTGGAAAAAAAATTGGAGGAGACATATTGGAGGGAAAAAAGACGTTTTTGTATATCAAGGCTCTTGAATTGGCCAATGATAAGGATAGATTCAAGCTCTTAGAATTATACGGAAATGAGCAAAATGAAGGTTCTAAAATTACAGAGGTGAAGAAAATATTTTTAAAAATTGGGCTAGACGCTTTGTTAACGGAACAAATTGAACATTATACTTTGATCTCCTTTCAAGATATTGAAGGACTTTCAATCGAAAATTCAAAAAAGCTGGTATTGAAAAATTTTGGCTTGGGTTTGATGAACCGAAAAACATAAAATTGATGGGAGAAAAGGAGGCAATCCAATTAATTGATGAAATTAAATCTCAGGAATTAATCCAAGATTTAATTGTGCAACTGAACAAAGATGCACGTCTATCAGGTTTGGGTGTTCATTTTGCCACCTCTGGCACTTCAGAAAAATTGGTGAAGGAACTATATGATGTACTAGTGAATTTAATGACCTATGATTTTCGTAATTATCTTAATTTTCTTTATAGAATTGACTTGTCTGAACAAAATGTAAAGTCAATTCCTGAAACTGAGCCAAAACAAATTGCGAAAATAGTTACGTTGCTGGTTCTTAAGAGAGAATGGCAAAAAGTCTCGTTTAGAAATAAAAGCCAATAACGGGAGACCATGCTGAGCTGTAGACACTTCTATTGGCATCATATAATATGTCATATCGAATTCCAAAAGAAACATTTCTGGATACAAATGATGCTCCTAAATAGAATGCATTATTCCAGTAAGAGTAGTCGTTTTTGATATTGTTATCACCTAAAGTATATAATGTACTACTTCCATTTGTTTGCAAACCTTCATATTCAGCCGACAGTTGAAAAGAAGGAATTGGCCTGAAAGCTCCCATAATACTGGGGCCGAATGAATTTTGATTATACTTACCGAAATCGTCCTTATAGTCTGAATAGATATAGGTAAATCCAAATCCGGTTAGAAACATGGGTGATACGTTATAATAGGCTTTAGGAGCTATTAAAATATCTGTCCCTCCATTCCAAAAAGAAAGCCCCAGATTGCCACCAAAACTCCAGGACCTTTTGTAAGTATAGGTTTTACTTTTCTGGGCGCTACTATTTTCTCCTTTAGGCTTTTCTGATTGGCCTGTAGATGTTTGACTCGGATTAAGGACCTCTTCTTCCTGCGCATTAGCTGAATTAAAAACGAGACATAAACAAATTATTAAATACAGACGGTTGAGCATTTGTTTCTTTTTAAAGGATTAGTATTTGCAATGTAAATTATTCAAAGATAATTATTGTATTAAACGTAAAAAAATGGTAATATTGCACTCCAATTTTGGACCCATAGCTCAGTTGGTTAGAGCACCTGACTCATAATCAGGTGGTCCCAGGTTCGAGCCCTGGTGGGTCCACCTGAAAAGCCTGAAATCATATTTCGGGCTTTTTATTTTTATAAAACGCTTTGTATTTAGAAAAAAGAAGATTGATTATTTTTTTTAATTATTCTTTTTTTCCTATGCTAAAAAGATTAATTTT
>JAUXCI010000004.1 GCA_030618945.1 Flavobacteriaceae bacterium | reverse complement strand
TTGCTTTTTTGTAATAGTCTTCATAAACCTTGTCTACCCTCTCAAACCTAGCTGCGTAATTAACCTCTTCAACAACCGGAGTATCCGTATAAATTTTTCTGGCTATACTTTGAAAAACAGGTGCAGCCACGATATTTCCATAATATCCTGTTTTCTTATTCGGTTTATGGATAACCACTATACAGGAGTATTTTGGCTCATCAGCAGGAAAGTAGCCCACAAATGATGAAATATACTGGGTATTATCAGTCCAATATTCGGTTTGACAGGTTCCCGTTTTTCCAGCCATAGAGAAATTCTTGTCATAAATATTCTCTGCTGTCCCCTGCTTAACTACATTGAGCATCATTTGTTTAACCTGGTCAATGGTTTCCTGAGAACATATTTTAGGATTGATCACCTCTTTTTCAAATTTGGCAACCACCGTACCCTGAGCCCTAATTTCCCTGACAAATCTTGGCTTTACCATTTCACCATTATTAGCGATTGCATTGTAAAAAGTCAAAGTTTGTAATGGGGTAAAAGAAACCCCGTATCCATAGGCCATCCATGGAAGGGAGAGCCCGTTCCAAGTGTCTTTATTATTTGGATTCGGTATTTTTGGCTGGCCTTCACCTTTGATGGGTAAGCCAAGTTTTTGACCCACGTTCATCCTTTCCAAACCTGCAATAAATTTATCTGGGTTTTTTTCGTAGTTTTCATTGATAATTTTGACTATCCCAACATTTGAAGAAAGCTCGAAGACTCTCGATGCCGAGATTTTTCCATACCCACCATGGTGAGAATCTCTTACGGGTTTACCATGAAATCTGATCACCCCTTTTTCGGTGTCGACTATGTAACCCGTGTCAATCACTTTATCTTCTAAAGCTACCACCATGCTCATCAGCTTAAAAGTAGAACCTGGCTCATGAGATTCGTAAATAGCATAGTTGCGCTGCTCATAATAATTTCCTTTAGCCGTTCTACCCAGGTTTGAAATGGCTTTTATTTCACCCGATTTTGTATCCATGACCACAACGGATCCGTGATCGGCTTCAAATTTCTCCAATTGAGCAAGCAGCGCATGATGCGCCACATCTTGAATTTGCAAATCAATGGTGGTAATGATATCTTTCCCATCAATGGGTTCAATTTCATTGTTGTCACTGAGAGGCTTCCATTGTCCTTTGGCTATTTTTTGTTTTAATCGTTTCCCCTTCTTCCCTCTTAGGAATTCATAAAAGCTTCCCTCAATACCTACTCGACCCCTGTAATCATCATAACCAACAGCGCGTTCGGCAATAGTACCAATTGGATGTTCTCTTACTGTGCGTTGCTCAGCGATGATCCCTCCCCGATAAGTACCCAATTTGAATATTGGGAATTTTTTTAACTTCTGATAATCTGTATAGCTTAAATTTCTTGTGATAAATAGATACCTGTTCTTATTGGCTCTTGCCTTTCTGATAGAGCGTTCATAATGTCCCGCTGATTTACCCAGCATATCAGAAAGAGCTATACTAAGATCCTTTATGCCACTTTCAAAATCTTTATCAGATATAGTTACCACATCCATTCTAATGTCGAATCTGGAAACCGAAGTAGCCAACAAACTGCCGTCAGAGGTATAAACGCTTCCTCTGTTTGCTTCTATTTCAAAGGTTTTTACAGTGCCCTCTTCGGCCTGAACCCGATAAAGATCGCCCTGAACATATTCAATCTGTATCAATTGATAGATGATCGCTATGGCAAACAAGAAAAGCAACCCTGTCAAAAGGTAGAGCTTATTTAATATTTGTTTCTTTTCAACTGCCATATTTATTGCGTGATTCTAACTTTAATTTTTTGCGGTGGAGTTTGTGATATATACAAGCCATTATCGGCCAATCGTTTTGAAATACTCGACTCCATCTTGAGTTTCATCAAATCCGAACGGGTGGCGACAAACTGAGAATACAGTTGTTTTTTTTCTTTGTTTAGGGTAGCAATTTTTTGAACTTTTCTGTCAATTTGATGAGAGCTAGAGATCATTAACAAGGCAAGGGCGGTGAGGAATATAATAAAGCCCCAATTCTTTTTAGCATCCTCGTCAACAAGAAATTTCCCTTTAAGTAAATTGTATAAGGTTTGTTTGACTCTTGACATTTTGAGTTATGAAAATGATTTGATTAATTTTTTTCCGCTATTCTTAATTTTGCACTTCTGGCCCTGTTATTTATTTTTACCTCCTGAACTGAAGGCTGGATTAACTTTCCCACTTTTTTAAGGGGAACACTCATATTCCCATAAAAATCCTTCTCCGGTTCACCTTCAAAAATTCCAAACTGTATAAACCTTTTAGCCAACCTGTCTTCCAAAGAGTGATAAGAAATGATACTCAACCTTCCATCTTCATTCAATAATTCGGGTATTTGCATCAAAAACTCCTTTAACACTTGCATCTCCTGGTTAACTTCTATTCTCACGGCTTGAAAGATCTGCGCCAATATTTTATGCTCTTTGGGTTTAGGTAAAAATTTTCTCAAAACCTCTTTGAGCTGAAAACTTGTTCTAATCGGGCTTTCCGTTCTTGCTAAAACTATTTCTTTTGCCAGGGCTTTGGAATTTCGCAACTCCCCATATTGAAAAAATACCTGACTAAGCTCCTTCTCTTTATACTCATTAATCACCTCAAAAGCCGATATTGTATCATCAGTATTCATCCTCATATCCAGATCAGCATCAAATCGAGTAGAAAACCCTCGCTGGGCACTGTCAAATTGATGAGAAGAAACACCCAAGTCAGCCAAAATACCGTCTACTGATTTAATCCCGTGCAATCGAAGAAACCTTTGAACAAACCTAAAATTCTCAGGAATCAAGATAAATCTATCATCATCAATTTCATTCAGGAGTGCATCTTTGTCCTGATCAAAAGCGAACAACTTTCCTTCGGCCCCTAAACGATTTAATATTTCCCGGGAATGACCTCCGCCTCCAAACGTCACATCCACATAAACACCATCTGGTTTTATATTCAGACCATCAACACTTTCAAAGAGCAATACCGCATTATGATAACTCATTATCGTCATCATTTACATTCCCCATAACTTCTTCAGCCAAATCAGCAAAGTCAATTGCAGCATCATCAATGGCTTTTTCATATTTATTTTTATCCCAGATCTCAATAATATTTACAGAAGACGAAAGCACTACATCCTTTGAAATTCCTGAAAATAAATGCAGGTCTTTTGGAATGAGCATCCTACCTGAATTATCAAGCTCTAAAACTTTCACACCAGCCGTAAATCTTCTTATAAAATCGTTATTCTTCTTAACAAACCTGTTTAACTTATTTACCTTGGTCATCATCGTATTCCATTCTTTCATGGGATATAATTCAAGACAGGGTTGAAAAACCGAACGTTTTAACACAAAACCTTCTTGCAGTATGCTGGACAGCTGTTTCTTAAGCGGCGATGGCAGCATGAGGCGACCTTTAACGTCTGCCTTACATTCATATGTACCTATTAAATTTACCACTAGAACTCCTTAATATTAAATTACCATCACAAATATAAAGATTTTTACCACTTTTTACCATTTTTTACCACTTTGTTGATAACTTTCTCTATATTAGCCTAAGTATTTGATTAAAGGCACATTAAATTAAATAGTGTAATTTTCTTGAAATTAATTTGAACATATGATTAGAAAATTAGTACTTTGAACCAAATTATTTAAATTTGCAATTCGATAAGAAATTAGATCATAAATGAAATACTCCTTTAAAAAAGAAGGTGAATATTCTTACTTAGAATCTGGGAGCGGAACACCTTTAATAATACTTCATGGCCTAATGGGAAATTTAAGTAATTTCGATGGGGTCTTTGATCATTTTTCAGATTTGGGTTATCAGGTAATCATGCCTGAACTCCCAATCTATACTTTGCCCATTTTAAAAACAAACGTAAAGAATTTGTCTAAATTTATTAAGGATTTTGTCAAATTCAAAGGCTTGGACAAATACATACTCATGGGCAATTCCTTAGGAGGTCATATAGCTTTATTCCATACCAAATTGAATCCCGTAAACGTAATCGGACTTGTTCTCACGGGCAGTTCTGGTCTTTACGAGAATGCTATGGGCGAAAGTTATCCGAAGAGACAAGATTACGAGTATATTAAGAAAAAGGCTCAAGACGTATTTTATGACCCGGAAGTAGCTTCAAAAGAAATAGTTGACGATGTTTATGAAACTTTAAACAACAGAAACCGGTTGATAAGAACCATTGCCATAGCAAAAAGTGCAATAAGACATAATATGGCCTTGGATTTACCAAAAATGCAAGTACCAACTTGTTTGATCTGGGGAAAGGATGACACGGTTACCCCACCTGATGTTGCTGAAGAATTTCACAAGTTATTACCACATTCAGAATTGCACTGGATTGATAAATGTGGTCATGCACCAATGATGGAACGTCCACTAGAATTTAACCAAGCTCTTGAACCATGGATTAATAAGCATTTCGGCGATAATAAATCACTTTAATCTTTTAGTACAATTTTATTATGTGATCCGTTTTTGGCGGGTCCGAGGATTCATTCTAAAGCATTGGTTTCTGGGTGTATTAAATATTTAAACCTAATCCTTTGTTAAAATAGTATCTTTACTAAAGGATTTATATGATATTATCAATCCTTGATTTTTTTATTTTTTAAATTCTATTCGTACATATGAAAAAATATGCCCTAGCTTATCTGATTATCATTCTTTTATCATGTTGTAATAAAACTGAGCCTAATACCGATATTGCCGAAATTAAGGCTCCCACCTGGGAATTAACAGGATTTGAAAAGGCGGATGATGTCAACCCTATTCTGAGGCCATCTGAGGCCCAATCATTTATTTGCCCTCTTAACCAAAAAGAAGTGCTTTGGGAAGAAAGAAACGTGCTAAATCCTTCCGCAATCGTAAAAGATGACAAAGTTTACCTTTTTTATCGCGCACAAGACATTAACGGTACGTCCCGCATCGGCTTAGCTATAAGTGAAGACGGGCTTCATTTTAAGAAAAACGTGGAACCGGTATTTTACCCTGAGAAGGATTCCATGAATATGTATGAATGGAATTATAGAAAACGAAATGGAGAAGCCTTGGATCTGGACTGCAAAAGCTGTTATTTTGACGGCATAGAAGATCCTCGAATAATTGAAAGCGAAGACAGTACCTATGTGATGACCTACACTGCATATGACGGTAAATTGGCCCGTCTTGCCTTAGCAACCTCTAAAGACCTTCTAAATTGGACAAAACACGGGCTGGTTATAAAAGGGGATGGCATGGAGAATTACTGGTCAAAAGCAGGTGCCATAGTTACCAAGCTCATTGAAAACAGATTAGTAGCGGCTAAAATAAATGGTTATTATTGGATGTATTTTGGAGATACCAGCCTATATATTGCCTATTCAGAAGACCTAATTAACTGGAAGGTTGCTATCAATGAAGAGAGTGGGAAAATGATTTCTGTAATGCACGCGAGACAAGGGTACTTTGACAGCAGACTTGTTGAACCCGGGCCCTTTGCTCTTTTAAAAGAAGAAGGGATCGTACTTATCTATAACGGCAGTAATGCATCCAATTTTAATGATCCTTTGCTACCTAAATTTACCTATGCGGCCGGCCAGGCCCTTTTTGATAAAAATGCACCTTATAAGCTTCTTGAAAGAACAAATGACTATTTTTTGTTCCCTGAAAAGGATTATGAATTGGTTGGCGAGGTAAATAACGTATGTTTTGTTGAAGGGCTTGTGTTATTCAAAAATAAATGGTTCTTATACTATGGAACCGGCGATTCAAAAATTGCCGTGGCAGTAAGTGAAGTTAAATAGGGTCTGATTCAATAACAAAGACTCTAAATTGAATTGATTCATTATTATGAAAATTAAAACAGCGGAATTCGTCATCAGTAACACTGAGGTTTCCAAATGTCCAAAAGAAGAGTTCCCTGAATATGCTTTTATAGGGAGGTCAAACGTTGGAAAATCATCATTAATCAATATGTTGACGAACCACGGCTCTTTGGCCAAAACCTCTGGAAAACCTGGTAAGACACAATTAATCAACCATTTTGTAATAAATAAAACCTGGTTTTTGGTAGATCTACCCGGCTATGGATACGCTTCGGTATCAAAAGACCAAAGAAGGTCTTTTCAAAAATTCATACAAGACTATTTTAACACAAGAATGCAATTGGCCTGCACCTTTGTTCTCATCGACAGCAGACACAAACCACAAAAAATTGATCTTGAGTTTATGGAATTTTTGGGGCTAAACGAAATTCCTTTTTGTATCGTATTTACAAAATCAGACAAATTAAACAAATCGACCTTACCAAAGAATATTGAGAATTACAAAAAGGAATTATTAGAAACCTGGGAGGAGTTACCCCCATATTTTATTTCTTCTGCAACTAATAAGGCAGGGCAAAAAGAAATCCTGGACTTTATTCAGGGTGTAAATGAAAGCTTAACAAATTGAGCAGGTATCCTAGTTGTTCATATTTCCCATTCGGCCATTTTTATGCATTTCTTCTTGGTGGGCGTCAAACCAATCGGGTTCTTCTAATTGACTATTGTAGATGTACATCGCAATTTTTCGAATCTCATCTTCTTTAAAAGGCTGCTTTGGCATGGTTTTGAATTTCACCACAGCTCCTCTCATCAACGACCTGGATTCCTGTGGATCCATGACCCATTCCACAATTGCATCAACAAATTCCACTTCAGTTTTGTATTGCCTCCCATATCTCATTTTTACAGCTGCCAAAGGAGGTGCTATGATTTCATCATGAGATGGGCTATTTGGATTATGACAAGCATAACATTGCACCTTCGTCAGTTCATACCCTTCAGATTCCTGACCAATGATTAGGTTAGTCTCAGAATTCAATAATTCAGTATATTTTGGTTTTGTATTCGTACAAGAAACGACAAGAAGCAATAAAGGCAGACCGTAAACCACGGTTTTTAATATTTTGCTAAATTCCATTTTTTTAACATTTAAAATTGTGAAAAAGGAAGTCAATTTTAATGGCTAAAAGATCGTTAAACTATAATTCAAACTCGATTTATCTTTCTCAATAATCCTCCCTTTTGTGGCCATAAATTTACCTTAAAATTAGTAGATTAGCGCCGAGGTGAATGTTACACAAGTAACAATATAGAAAGTATATTCCTGACGGCATCTAAGAAGATTTAATTCGTATTTTTGTGAACTAATATTTGGATTTTATGTACAGTACCAAAGCAAATTTGCAAGTTCTATTTGAAGATAATCACCTCCTGGTCATCAACAAGAGAATTGGAGATATTGTACAAGGTGATAAAACAGGCGATAAGCCCTTAAGCGAAGTGGCAAAGGAATATATTGCTCAAAAATATAACAAACCGGGAAAAGTGTTTTTAGGGGTAGTGCATCGTTTGGACAGACCCACTTCTGGAATTGTAATATTTGCCAAAACTTCAAAATCTTTGGAAAGACTCAATAAAATGTTGAGGGAAAAAACCATTGAAAAAACGTATTGGGCCTTGGTTGAAGGTCATCGAGAAACCGATAAGGAAACCCTAACTCATTATTTAAAGAAAAACCCTAAGAACAATAAGTCAAGCGCTTTTTCAAAAGAATCATCCGACACTAAAAAAGCCGTTTTACACACGGTGGAATTATTAAGATTAGACCGTTATAGCTTGTTGGAAATAAAACTGGAAACTGGCAGGCATCATCAAATCAGGTGTCAACTGTCGGTTACAGGAAATCCTATTAAGGGAGATCTAAAATACGGAAGTAAAAGGTCCAATAAGAATGGAGGGATCCATTTACACGCAGCAAAAATAAAGTTTATACACCCTGTAAAAAAGGAAGAATTAACTTTGCATGCGCCTTTGCCTGAGGACGAATTGTGGCAGATTTGCCAATCGAAATTAACATAGAGTTAGGGCTTTAATCCCATATCCACCATTCAACTTTTACACCAAAATAATAACCCCACCTCCTTGGTCCGGTAAATTCCAAATATGGAGAATATAAGGTTTCCATGGCATAATCATTATACCTTGCTGCAGAGGCAACAAATCTCAAATGAGGCCTTGCCCAAGTGCTGCGTTGACCAGTTAGAACATAATTTGGGGATTAATGATGATCTAATTTACAAAAAATCACAGTATATCCATTTCCTGCACTAAACAAAAAAAGGAGATCAATGATCTCCTTTAAAATTTATAATGTCTTATACTACTTATTTATAAGATATAATTTGTACTCACAAAATTCGACTTATTATTATCCAAAATGTCATTTAATATGCCCTTGTTAAGTTCATTATTCTTACATGCCACTAAAGTTCTTATAGAAAAAGATCTCAAAGCTGCCCTTACACTTAAGGTACTTACAGCAGAATCTTTTCTACCGACAAATGGGAAAACGTCTGGTCCTCTCTGGCATTGGCTATTGATATTTACCCTACAAACCTGGTTGACCAAGCTATCAATTAGCGGAAACAGCGTATCGGCCTTTTTACTAAATAAACTTACCTGTTGACCGTAATTGGAATTTACGATAGAGTCAATCGGTTCTTGAATATCTTTAAAAGATATGATGGGGATTACAGGGCCAAACTGCTCCTCATGATATATATTCATGCTATCGTTGACCGGATATAACACCGCAGGGAAAACAAAACTGTGATTGGTTTTCCCACCGTTTTCATTGATTATATTCGCTCCTTTAGAAACAGCATCATCTATAAGTTCCTTGATGTATTTTGGTTTACCGGGTTCAGGTAAGGGTGTCAGTTGAACCCCTTTTTCCCAGGGTAAGCCATATTTAAGTTGTTTTAATCTAGCGACAAATTTCTTATTAAACTCCTCCAAAATATCTTCATGCACAAACAACATTTTTAAGGCAGTGCAGCGCTGTCCATTATAAGATAAAGAGCCTAAAACACATTCCTCAACTGCAAGGTCCATGTCAGTGTCTGGTAAAACAATGGCTGGATTTTTAGCTTCTAGCCCCAATACCAATCTTAATCTGTTCTTTTTCGGGTGGTGACTCTGTAAAGCATTTGCTGATTTGCTATTCCCAATGAGCGCCAATACCTCAACTCTTCCTGATTTTACTATGGGTGTTGCCACCTCTCTTCCTCTACCAAAAAGAATGTTTACCACCCCTTTTGGGAAGGCCTCAGCAAAGGCTTCCAATAAGGGTGTAATTAAGATGACGCCGTATTTTGCCGGCTTAAAGACTGTCGTATTTCCCATGATCAAAGCGGGAATCAACAAGCAAAACGTCTCGTTCAAAGGATAATTATAAGGGCCTAAACAGAGCACAACGCCTAAAGGACCCCTTCGGATCTGAGCATAAACATTACTGTGCATTTGAACCCTGGCACTATTTCTGTCCAATTCTTTGAGTTCTTCAATGGTATCATAGATATAGTCCACCGTACGATCAAATTCCTTTTCTGCATCCGGAAGGGTTTTCCCGATCTCCCACATGATAAAGTTTACAACTTCTTGTCTTTTAAGCACCATCAATCTTGTGAACTTCTCAACGCATTTGATCCGTTCTCCAACTCTTAAGGTTGGCCATGAGCCAGTTCCATTGGCAAAGGCTGCATTTGCAGCATCCAAGGCTTCAAGAGCATCTTCTTCTCCCATAACCGGAACGGTTCCCAAAACAACAGGCCCGAGTACACCTTGATCATTTTTAGCGTAGATTGGTGAAAACACCTTGGCAGTTTTACCGCTCCATTTTTTAATTTCTCCATTCAAAAGATAGGAGTTATATTCCTTATTGAGTGGTACTTGGAATGCTTCAGGTACCTTTTCGTTGTCAAAAATTGTATTTATGGACATGTTAAATAAGTTTCATTGCTTAAACAATTTTAATCATATCAGTCATTGATTCTCTAAGTTCAGCACCTATGATTTCCACCGGATGGTAACGAATCTCATCATTTACTAGAATTAATTGCTGATTATCAACACCATTGTTTGCACCTGCTCCAAAGGCCGCACCAATGACATCAGTATCAATACCTTTCATAAAATCTATAAGCAAAGGCTTACAAGCGTGATCAAATAAATAACAACCATATTCGGCTGTATCAGAGATGGTTGCATTCATCTCATATAATTTTTTACGGGCAATCGTATTGGCAATTAGAGGTGTTTCATGCAAAGATTCATAATAAGCTGATGCATCAATAATTCCCGCCTCGGTCATCGTTTCAAAAGCAAGTTCCACTCCGGCCCTTACAAAGGCCACCATCAAAACGCCATGGTCAAAATATTCCTGTTCCGAAATATTTTGGTCAGAAGCAGGCGTCTTTTCAAAGGCAGTTTCGCCAGTTGCCGCTCTCCATGTCAATAAATTTTTATCGTCATTGTCCCAGTCTTCCATCATCGTTTTTGAAAACTCCCCTGACATGATATCGTCCATATGTTTATGGAACAAAGGACGCATGATATCTTTCAATTCTTCAGATAAAGCGTAAGCCTTGATTTTTGCAGGATTCGATAATCGATCCATCATATTGGTTATACCACCATGTTTTAAAGCCTCAGTAATGGTTTCCCATCCATATTGAATTAGTTTAGATGCATAAGCCTTATCGATTCCTTTTTCAATCATTTTATCGAAACACAAAATTGAGCCGGTTTGCAATACACCACACAGAATGGTTTGTTCTCCCATCAAATCCGATTTTACCTCAGCAATAAAAGATGAATCCAACACACCTGCCTTATCACCTCCTGTAGCAACCGCATAAGCCTTAGATTGTTCATGGCCTTTTCCCTGAGGATCATTAACAGGGTGTACAGCAATTAGTGTTGGTACACCAAAACCTCTTTTGTATTCTTCTCTCACTTCTGATCCTGGACATTTGGGGGCAACCATAATAACTGTGATGTCCTCACGAATCTGCATACCTTCTTCTACGATATTGAAACCATGAGAATAAGCCAGTGTTGCTCCTTTCTTCATCAAAGGCATAACTGCCTTTACAACAGAAGTATGTTGTTTATCTGGAGTAAGGTTACATACCAAATCTGCAGTAGGTATCATTTCTTTATAGGTACCCACTTGAAAACCATTATCAGCAGCATTTTTAAAAGACTGACGCTTATCCTTGATTGCTCCTTCTCTAAGCGTATAAGAAATATCCAAACCTGAATCACGCATATTGAGCCCCTGGTTTAAACCCTGAGCACCACAACCTACAATTACTACTTTTTTACCTTTTAAAGCTGACACACCCTCTGAAAATTCAGAAGCGTCCATGAATCTACATTTTCCCAGTTGTGCTAATTGATCTCTTAGTGAAAGCGTATTAAAATAATTTGCCATTATCCTTTTTTTTATTTTTAATTTAATTGTTTTCTTAATATTTCTGAAATTTTCATTTCTTCCTTGGTCACTGATATCCGTCCTGAACGAACAAATTGCATGATTCCAAAAGAAGTAAGTTCGTCATAAAGCGTATCTATTTCTTCTTTTCTACCTGATTTCTCGATCACAAAGAATTCAGGAGATACGGTTACAATTTGTGAATTACTATTTTTTATAATATTCTGAATTTGTCTCTCTTCAAAAAGCAAACTTGATTTGATCTTGAATAAAGCTGATTGTAAATATATACACTCCTCATTAGTGTGATAATAGGCCTTGATCACTTCAACTTGTTTTTCAAGCTGTCCAATAACCTTTTTTACCTGCTCCTCGGTAATATCCACCACTATGATAAACCTCGAAACATTTTCTATTTCTGAACCCGAAACGGTAAGGCTTTCAAGATTGATATGTCTCTTTAAAAAAATGGTAGCTATCCGGTTCAAGAGTCCAAGATTATTCTCCGAATAAATTGATATGGTATATTTTTCGTTTTTCATTATTTCTTTATTTTAATCTTACGTCAGAAACACTTGAACCCGTAGGTATCATTGGAAACACATTTTCTTCCATTTCAACCATAACCTCCATGAAATATGACTCTTTTGAAGCAATCATTTCTTCAATGGCACCTGCAAGGTCTTTTCTTTCAGAAACCTTTCTCGCCTTTATTCCATAACCCTGGGCTATCATTACAAAATTAGGGTTGGTCATTTCTGTGGATGCATATCTTCTATCAAAAAACAGCTCTTGCCATTGGCGTACCATACCCAAAAATTGGTTATTAAGCACAACTATTTTAACTGGAACTTTTGTTTGTAAAACAGTCCCTAATTCCTGAATATTCATTTGAAAGCCACCGTCACCAATTATGGCAACGACTTCCCTCTCGGGTGCGCCCATTTTAGCCCCAATAGCAGCAGGTAGTGCAAACCCCATGGTTCCCAAACCTCCAGAAGTGATCTTGCTCCTTATTTGCTTAAAATTACTGTATCTGCAGGCCATCATTTGATGTTGCCCAACGTCAGAAACAATAACAGCCTCGCCTTTGGTAACTTTGTTAATCCCCTCAATGGTTTCCGCCATGGTCAGCCCCTTCGATTTTGGGTGAATCTGGGCGTCTATTACTTCTCTATACTCTATATCATAAAGATCATTAAATTCCTTTAGCCAATTTTTATGATCTCTTTTTTCTATCAAAGGTAATATGGCTTCCAAGGTGTCTTTTACGTCACCTAAAACAGCAATATCGGTTTTTACGTTTTTGTCTACTTCTGCAGGATCAATTTCAAAATGAATGATTTTTGCCTGTTTAGCATAGGTTTCCAGATTTCCCGTTACCCTGTCATCAAACCTCATCCCAATTGCTATAAAAACATCGCATTCGTTGGTCAATTTATTAGGAGCATAGTTACCGTGCATACCAACCATACCTGTATGCAGTTCATGATCAGAAGGCAGCGCAGATAATCCCAAAAGCGTTGAAGCAGAAGGTATTCCGGCCTTTTCAATAAAGGCTTTGAATTCTTCCTCAGCTTTTCCTATGGTCAAACCTTGTCCCCATACAATAAATGGTTTTTTAGCTTGATTGATCATTGTGGCAGCCGCTTCAATTTTAGCCGAATCCATTTGAGGTACAGGAGTATAACTCCTTATCTTCTCACATTTGTTATAAACAAAATCAACTTCTCCAAATTGAGCATCCTTTGTGATATCAATCAATACCGGACCTGGTCTTCCAGATTTTGCAATATAAAAGGCCTTTGCCAAAACTTCCGGAATTTCACTGGCTTTTGTTATTTGGCAGTTCCATTTAGTCACAGGAGTAGAGATACTGATTATATCAGTTTCCTGAAAAGCATCACTTCCAAGAAGGTGTGATCCTACCTGACCCGTGATACAAACAACCGGGGTTGAATCAATCTGTGCATCTGCAATTCCAGTTATCAGATTTGTAGCCCCAGGACCCGAAGTAGCAATAGCCACTCCCACTTTATTAGATACTCTGGCATATCCTTGCGCAGCATGAATAGCCCCTTGTTCATGTCTTGTCAAAACATGGTGGAGTTCTTTTTTATACTTGTAGAATTCATCATAAACGGGCATTATCGCCCCTCCAGGATAACCATAGACCAAATCTACTCCTTCAGCCAACAAGCATCTTACAAGAGCCTCGGCACCGGATATTTTAACGGTTTTACTATTATTCACTTTTTGCTTTGATTCTGTCATTGTTTCCATAAATAACAATTTTATTAATTGCTTAACTTTTTAAAACTTGTCTGTTACACAGCCTTCAGAGGCAGAAGAAACAGTTTTTGCATATTTGTATAAAATTCCTTTTGTGTGCTTGGGAGCCGGTGCTACCCAATTGGCTTTTCTTCTGGAAATTTCTTCTTCACTGAGTTCTACATTTATTGAATTGCTTGCTGCATCAATAACAATCATGTCACCGTCTTCAACCAAACCGATCATTCCTCCACTTTGGGCTTCTGGGGTTATGTGTCCAACAACAAAACCATGCGTTCCTCCTGAGAATCTACCGTCAGTGATTAATGCGACGGTTTTCCCTAAGCCCGCTCCCATAATCATGGAAGTGGGTTTTAACATTTCTGGCATTCCCGGTCCACCTCGTGGTCCAACATACCTTATGACGACTACATCTCCTTTCGATACTTTTCCTGCACCAATCCCATCATTAGCATTTTGTTCTCCGTCAAAAACTACTGCTCTGCCTTTAAAAATATTTCCTTCTTTCCCACTGATTTTTGCTACCCCGCCTTCAGGGGCAAGGTTTCCAAATAAAATCTGCAGATTTCCCGATGACTTTAATGGATTATCTGTGCTGTGAATCACCTTTTGATCCTCTTCAAAACTAATGGCTTTTACCTCCTTCAGGTTTTCTGCCAACGTTTTTCCTGTAACCGTCATACAATCTCCGTGAAGGTAACCTCCATCGAGTAAATATTTCATCACCGCAGGTGTTCCTCCTACCCCGTGAACGTCTTCCATTAAATATTCACCGCTTGGTTTTAAATCAGCAATTAGTGGGGTTCGATCACTTACCCTTTGAAAATCTTCCAGGCCAAAATCAATATCAGCAGCATGAGCGATGGCCAGATAATGCAATACAGCATTTGTAGATCCTCCCAAAGCGTTAACCAAAGCCACTGCATTTTCCAGCGATTTTTTTGTAATGATATCCAATGGTTTTAAATCCAATTCAAGTAAATTCTTAACCGCAACCGCTATTCTCTCGCTTTCATTTCCTTTATGTGGATTCTCGGCTGGAATTGACGAATTATAGGGCAAAGTAAAACCCATAGCTTCGATGGACGATGCCATGGTGTTTGCAGTATACATTCCTCCACAAGCTCCTGCTCCTGGAATGGCACTTTTGATAATCTCTTTATATTCAATATCATTTATCTCTCCTGCGATTTTTTGACCAAGGGCCTCAAATGCTGAAACAATATTTAATTTTCGACCTTTATAGTTACCCGATGCTATCGTGCCACCATATACCATTAAAGAAGGCCGATTCAGTCTTAGCATTGCCATAATCGCTCCAGGCATATTCTTATCGCATCCAACTACCGATACTAAGGCGTCATAACTTTGTGCGTTCATAACAACCTCTATGGAATCTGCAATAATATCTCTGGAAGGTAAAGAATAATTCATCCCGCTCGTCCCCATTGAAATCCCATCACTAACACCAATTGTATTGAAAATAAGGCCTACCTGCTCTTTCTTATTTACTTCTTCTTTAATACCAGCTGCAAGTTTGTTTAAATGCATATTACAAGGATTGCCATCATAGCCCGTACTTGCAATACCAACCTGAGGTTTTTGCATATCATCATCACTTAGTCCAACCGCATAAAGCATAGCCTGTGCAGCAGGTTGCGTGGCATCCTGAGTTAATCGTTTACTGTGTTTATTTAAGCTTTTCATGGATGCGAAAGGTATATTTATAAGTGTTGTAATAATATTGGTTAATTCAATAATTCTTTAAATAAAGATCAAAAATAGAAAGCCTTTAGCCGATGGTGATAATTATATTTATTTTATTACAATATCCAATTGATTATCATGTTGCGCAATTATCTGATATACCGTCACTTAACAATACTAATTTACAAGGTTTAAAACAAAAAAACCTTCCGTAAAGGAAGGCTTCTTTCTATTTATAATTATATATTTTTCATTTGACTTTTATATCAGCGGAACAAATGTATTGCATTTATTTATAATGCAATTTTGTTTTTTTCTTTACGATCGATTCCACGGAAACATTGTCAATTTTGCTTTCCAGCCAGGAAATAATGTCCAAATACATAAAGGATCTTTTCTCAAAAGGATGATTCTCAAAAACCTTAAGTTCTTTGTGCAGCTCAATAAAGGCTTTTCGTAGTTCGTGAGGATAAATATTGCTTAAGTTTCTTAAAAAAGCAATAAACTTCTTTTGAACTAGGTGCAGTTCATCCATCTTAATTAAAAACTTATAAGTGGATTTAATTAAAACCTCTAAATTTTGATCCATACCTGCTTCATAATGAGCAACCAGATTTAGAATCCGCGAAAAACACAATAAATCCTCTCGCATCGTCAAGTTTTTATTCTTGATAATCTTCTCAAGATAAAAAATGCATTGCTCGTAATTAGTGGCACCAAAATGCAAGCTGGCAAATTTGTAATAAAAAACCATAATATGGTGTTCATCTATTTTGAGTTTGTGACTTTCTATCTCTTCTAAAACTTCAGGAATTAAGCTCAATCCATCGTTAAAATCCCCCTGTAGAAAATACAGATTTATTTTGTTCAGATATAAATATAAAAATGCAAGAGATTCTGTGTTTTCATTGAGCAATATCTGATGGTTGTTCAATTCTTCTTCAAAAAAGTTTAAAGTTGATTTGAATTTACGCAAATGCTGAATCAGAAATAGGGATTCCAGTAAATAGTTGATTCCTTTTAGGTAGAATACGGGGTTGTTCTTTTTCATTCTAGGATTGTAGTAAAACAAATCAACCCACTTCTGGGCATATCTGTAACTTCCAACAAAATCCTGCGTTAATAAATTATACCAGAGATAGGCTTTATACAAGTACAACCTTTCCTTAATGCCCAAAGTTTTTAGATCATATTTAGGAAGAGAAGTTTCAAAAAAGAGTCTGAGCTCATCAAAATCTTTGTCATTTCGAACATACCCTTTTTTTAAAAGGCTACTGTACAACTGTAAGGAAAGATTAGAAAGTTTACTGAGAATCAAAGACCTTTTACTCAAATCCATAGACTGCCTAACAAGATCATCCGCCCTGCTACTCATACTTCTCGTAATGTACTGTGATTCAACTACTTTTTCAAGCTCTATGATCTCAAAAGCTAAATTGGATTCCTCATTTGAAATGGCTAAATTCTTAGCCTTGTCAAGCACTTTTAAACTCTGTTTATGCAAGCCTTTATTAAATAGAATAGTAGCAAAATCCAGTTGTTCTCTTACTTGCATTTTAGCATTTTGATGAATCGGATTCAACTTAAGGCTCACTAAAATTTGTCGATACAAATGTGCTTTTGAATTCGAGACCTGCTGCTTCTTTATGTTCGTATTTGCAAGAATTTGCTTTTCATCAAACACTTCTAGCTTATCCAAAACAGAAAACAAGGCGAGAAAGTTCTTCTCAGAATTACCACCCAACCTACCGGCGTATAATTTAAATTGTCTTTTTTCTGATTTGGTCAATGACTTGACTAATAAAAAAAGAGCATCAGATTTTTCCATAGACATCGTAATAAAATACCTTTAAACGACTAATCCTCAAATTTTTAAAAGATTTTCAAATAATTTGAATGTAGTAAAGGTTCTAAAGTAAAACCTTAACTTTATTGATTTCCATTTAATTTTGAATCTTCAAAAGTGATAAAAAATCTTTAATAATGAGTAAAAATCAAGTCCAAATTTTCGACACAACCTTAAGGGATGGTGAACAAGTGCCTGGCTGTAAGTTAAATACAGCAGAAAAATTATTAATTGCTGAGCGATTAGATGAACTGGGTGTGGATATCATTGAGGCCGGCTTCCCAAGATCAAGTCCGGGAGATTTTAACTCTGTTGTCGAGATTTCTAAATTGGTGAAAAACGCCAGAGTATGTGGACTTACAAGGGCCAATAAAAAAGATATTGACGCCGCTGCTCAAGCCTTGACATATGCTAAAAGACCAAGAATTCACACCGGAATTGGAACCTCTGAATCTCATATTAAATATAAATTTAATTCTACTCAGGAAAAAATTATTGAAAAGGCAAAGGAAGCGGTAAAATATGCCAAATCATTCGTGGAGGATATTGAATTCTATGCTGAAGATGCCGGAAGAACTGACAACGAATTTCTTGCAAGAATATGTGAAGCAGTCATTAAGGAAGGTGCTACCGTATTGAATATTCCAGATACTACAGGTTATTGTTTACCGGAAGAATACGGAGCAAAAATGAAATATTTAAAAGAAAACGTAAAAGGTATAGATAATGTTATACTTTCGTGTCACTGTCACAATGACCTTGGCCTTGCAACTGCCAATTCTATTGCAGGGGTTCAACATGGTGCACGACAGATTGAATGTACTATCAATGGTCTTGGGGAAAGAGCAGGTAATACTGCCCTGGAAGAAGTTGTTATGATATTAAAGCAGCATCCCTATTTAAACCTTGATACGAATATAAATACGAAACTATTGTACAGCACTTCGCTGTTGGTACAACAACATATGGGAATACTTGTACAGCCTAACAAAGCGGTTGTAGGTGAAAATGCATTTGCTCATAGCTCAGGGATACATCAGGACGGTGTAATCAAGAACAGAGCAACTTATGAAATTATGAATCCTTGTGACGTGGGTGTAAATGAATCGTCAATTGTTTTGACCGCCAGAAGTGGTCGCGCGGCTTTGGCTTATAGGGCTAAAAAAATAGGAATGGACCTTACTAAAATTGAATTAGACAAGATTTATCCTGAATTTTTGAAATTCGCAGACAAAAAGAAAGAGGTTGATGATAAAGATGTTCAAGGAATAATTGAATCAGTAAGAATAAATATGGGTAAAATTGCATCCTAGCAAAAGACTAACATGAAATTAAAAATTGCGGTTTTATCGGGTGATGGAGTGGGCCCGGAGGTTTGTGCACAAGCTGTTAAAGTATTAAAAGCTATTGAATTAAAATTCAAGCATAAATTTATTTTAACCGATGCGCTTGTTGGTGGAATTGGTATTGATGTCAAAGGGGATCCTTTACCAAAAGAGACCTTGGATTTATGTCACGAATCAGATGCCATTTTATTCGGAGCCATTGGTGATCCAAAATTTGAAAACAGCCTAGATACTAAAATCAGACCTGAAGAAGGTTTGTTAAAGCTTCGCAAAGAACTGGGGCTTTATGCTAATATTAGACCTCTTAAGGTTTTTGAACCCTTGGTTCATAAATCACCCATAAAGGAAAAGGTGATTAAAAATACTGATTTTATCATCTTTCGTGAATTAACAGGGGGAATATATTACGGAGAAAAAAAACTGAGTAAAGATGGGAATTTAGCTTCTGATCAATGTGTATATACCACTGAGGAGATAGATCGCTTGGCTCATTTGGCTTTTAAATCGGCAAAGTCAAGAAGAAAAAAACTTACTCTTGTTGATAAAGCCAATATTTTAGCAACGTCAAGATTATGGAGAAAAAGAGTGAAAGAACTAGCTAAACAGTACCCAGAAGTTAGTGTTGATTATCTCTATGTTGATAATGCTGCGATGAAAATTATCGTGAATCCAAGACAATTTGACGTTATTCTTACCGAAAATTTGTTTGGGGATATTTTATCCGATGAATCCAGCGTAATATCTGGTTCTATCGGCCTACTTGCCTCTACTTCCATTGGAGATAAATCAGTTCTTTTTGAACCTATCCATGGTTCCTTCCCTGAATTGAAGGGTAAAGATTTAGCCAACCCACTGGCCACAATCTTATCTGCCGCGCTCTTACTTGAACATTTCAAGTTATACGAAGAAGCAGATGCTGTGAAAAATGCCGTGGAAAAGTCTATAGAACTCAATATTACTACTCCAGATATCAATAGTACGAAAAAGTTTGCTCATACCACTACAGTGGGAGACTTTGTGTCAGCATATATTATTGATAAAAAGAGCGTCTTATACAAAATGGAGAACATTTCTTTGGGACAATCAACTATCATTTAATCGGTTAAAAAACGCTTTTGACTAAAAGATAAATTAACCTTTCGTTCCAGTAATTACTAAAACCTCCTATGGGAGCCGAAATTAACATGCCTTACAATTTTCACAATTGATAATCCATTATCTTTGTTCTAATCCTAATATAACACCTTCCTTATTTAAGTCATATGTCAATTGATAAAATAATACAAAGCATAAAAGTCAATAAGCAAAACCATTTGGTTGATTATCGTTTGAAATCAAAAACGGAGGAGTTTTGCGATAATTTGTTCCATATACTTTTCGATTCCAAAATTTCCGTTAGTGGTAATATGGATAGTTTGGCAAAATCATTCAATGAAATTACTGAATTATTACAAGAAAAAAAAGATTGCAATTTAGATTCGATCTGGAAGAAATTTCTTGTCAGGCTGCCAGAAATCTTGAGTCAACTGAATCAGGATGCCATATGTATTTATAAACACGATCCTGCAGCTAATAGTGTTGAAGAGGTTATTCTTGCCTATCCCGGTTTTTTTGCTATCTCTGTATATAGATTGAGTCACGAACTCCACGGACAAAATATGCCTTTAGTTCCGAGAATGATGAGTGAATATGCTCATCGGTTAACAGGAATTGATATCCATCCGGGTGCCGTAATAGGTTCTCCGTTTTTTATTGACCATGGAACCGGAGTGGTCATTGGAGAAAGTACAATAATAAAAAATAGTGTTAAGCTCTATCAAGGGGTAACATTGGGGGCATTACAAGTCTCCAAGGATATGAAAAATCAAAAACGACATCCTACAGTAGAAAATAATGTCACCATATATTCAGGCTCTACCATCCTAGGAGGAGATACTGTGATAGGTGCCAACAGCACCATTGGAGGTAACGTCTGGTTAACGGAATCAGTACCTGAAAATTCTATTGTATACCAACAAACGAAAACTAAACTCAAAAAAAAAGAATGGTGATCAAAGCTAAAGGCATTCTCGACCTTATAGGTAATACTCCTCTCGTTGAAACCAGGAGTCTGATAAAAAATAAAAACCTAAAGTTATTGCTGAAACTTGAAGGCAACAACCCTGGTGGTAGTGTCAAGGACAGACCAGCTTATAACATGATCAAGTCTGCTCTTGAAAGAAACGAGATCAGCAAGGATTCTAAACTCATTGAAGCAACCAGTGGTAATACTGGTATCGCGCTGGCAATGATCTCAAGTATGTATCAGCTTAATATGGAACTGGTGATGCCTGAAAACTCAACTAAAGAACGCGTGCAAACGATGAGGGCTTATGGTGCAAAGGTGACCCTAACACCTGCTATTGAAGGTATTGAAGGGTCTCGGGATTATGCTGAAAACAAAGTACTTACAGAAGGTTTTGTAATGCTTAATCAATTTGCCAACAAGGACAATTGGAAGGCACATTATAAAACTACAGGTCCTGAAATTTGGAGAGACACAGCGCATAAAATAACACATTTTGTTTCTGCCATGGGAACCACAGGTACCATCATGGGTGTATCTACTTATTTAAAAGAGCAAAATTCGTCAATTCAAATTGTAGGTGCACAACCAACGGATAATTCAAAAATACCAGGAATTAGAAAATGGCCTGAGGAATATCTCCCCAAAATATTTGACCGATCAAAAGTAGATCGAATCATGGAGGTAAGCGAACAAGAGGCTCGGGAAATGACCATAAGATTAGCCAAAGAAGAAGGTGTTTTTGCCGGAATGAGCAGTGGAGGTTCAGTAGCAACTGCATTAAAATTAGCAAAAGAGCTGGATTCTGGAATCATTGTTGCCATCATTTGTGATCGTGGCGACAGATACCTTTCGTCAGATTTGTTTGATCAATAATTTGAATCTCCTAAAATTAACTTATTTTACTTTGGGTTCGTTTTTTTCCGGCAAGAGGATCAAGATGTCTTTAGAAGCCCTTATCTCTTCTTTATTGAGCATCATTTTTACAAACTCTCCTTTAAGATATTTTTTAGCCTGATCCTTATAATGTTTGCTAAATACATTTCCAGACTGGCCGGTAGGTAGAATTGCCTTCCCATTTTCAATATCACTAAAATCGATCACACGCCTGGTTGAAGGTCCAGCTGTTGCTGTATAGCGCCCTTGACCATTCAATTTAAATAACTGATTATTAATCACTTCATTAGCTCCATCCGTTTTAAAGGGTCCTACATTAAAAAATCTTCTTAAGGATCCGCTTTTATCAAATGCGTGCTTGTGAACAACGCTTAATGATGCCGACCACTGCCAGTCATCGATATCGTCTCCAAACTCTTCTTGAATGGCTAATATAGCCTTGTGAAAGGATCTGGTAATAATCTCATCCTTAAGTTCCTTTACGTCCTTGGTGTTTATATCATCCCACCATACCGACTTGTTCAATTTAAGCTGTTTAGCAATTTGTCTTTTATACAAATGTGTTTGCAAAAACTGTTCAAAACTTTCCTCTCCCATTTCATCCCCAAAAGTGTTTTCTAAAAAGTGATAGATAAATGAATAATAGATAGTTGGTGCCACAAGATCCTGTTTAAAATCACCTTTCCATAATCGCAACACTTCCATGGCTTCTTTCTCGGTTGCTGTCAGGTTAACCTTTGAAATATTATCCTGAATAATTTTTACCAGACCTGGAACAACGGATGATTCATCATCATTGATCATAGTTTCCACATCTTTACTTGTGAATGCATCATTACTTTCAAGCAGCGCAACTATCCTTTTAGCTCTGTCCTCCGGTAAATAATATCCCGGATACAATTTGCCATTCACTTCTTCAGGCTGATTATTGGCTGAATAGACATAATGCCAGGAAGGATTGATCGCTTGAGGATTTTGCTCAAAGTCTAAATAAATATGCTTATTATCTATTTGGTTAGATCCGTCTAAAATAAATTTAGAATGAACCTCTTCACTTCTTTCGAACAATTGAGCCGCACCGAACCAGGCGATATTTCCTTTCGCATCGCCATACATCAAATTTAATCCCGGAGCCTTTAGTTTTGAAACTGCATCCCTAAATTCGACTAAAGAATTGGCATGAGACATTTGATAAGTCATGTTCAATAAATCTGAAGGCATTTTAGTATATATCCAGTCCATTGAAATTTTTCTTTCCTCACTCGTCCCTTCCAATATTCCGTTTATAAGTGGGCCATTAGGTCCAGTTTTGACTTCAAACAAAACATTTTCTTCATCTTTTACTTTTATGGTTTCCTTGCGGATTTTATATTCTTGCTGATCATCCTCGTCAAAAAAATCAATATCATCATTTTCCAACATCGTTATGCCGTAAGCATAGTCATAATTATGGCCTAACAAAGGAAACGGGCATAAGGCAAGGTGAAAGCCATACATCTCTTTTTCAGGAGTAACCAAATGTGCCTGATACCAAACGGAAGGTTGAGAAAAAGCTATATGAGGATCGTTTGCAAAAATCACTTTGCCCTTTTTCGATTTTTGAGGACCAATCACCCAACTGTTACTTCCTATAAAGGCAGGAATTGGTAAACTATCCATTATATGATTTATCGAAGAACCTAATTGAGAAGCCATCCTCTTCATTCCTCGGGAATTCTTTATCAAAGTGGATCTTGGGCTTATGTCCAAATCCAGATCTAACAGATACTTAGTACCTAAAGCTTCTTTTAAGTCAGTCAGTAATAGATCAGTTTTATGCGCCTGAGCAAAGCTAAAGGCCATAAATCCAAAAACATTGTATATGTCCTTCAGGGTATAATGTTCGGTTTCAACTCCTAACAACTTGAATTCTATCGGAAGTTTTCCTTTGTCTATATATTGATTGACCCCATCCAAATAAGCCTGAGAAAGCAGAAAGGTCTGAGACGTACTATCTACATTTTGAATGGTTTTGGCAGCTGAAGCCTCAATTCCCATACCTCTGAACAGCTTGTCAGTTTTTACCAAATCTTTACCAAATAATTCAGCCAGTCTTCCCGCTGCTATTCTGCGAATAATTTCCATTTGCCAGAGTCTATCCTGGGCTTGCACATAGCCAAGAGCCCTGTAGGCATCAACTTCATTGTCAGCAAAAATATGGGGCACACCATAAGTGTCAAAATAGACAGTCACCTCTTCTTCCAGGTCTTGAATATTTAAACTACCATTGTAAACCGGTTTATTTTTCTGTACAAAGATCACTGCAAAAATAAAAAGTATCAACAGCAAGCTAATAAATGAGTACAGTATTTTTCGAAGCATTGTATTCTGGTTTTGCCAAATATAGGCAAAAAAAAACCTCAATTAAATTGAGGTTCTAAAAATAATTTTTTAATTAGTAGTAGTTCTTAAAACTCTTCTTCACCATCTCTGATTGGCAAGGTTTGCGGAGTGAAGTCTTGCCCGCCCCACAGTTCACCATTCTCATCAATTTTACTGTAATCATATGCCCATCGATGTACTTCTGGAATTTCACCTGGCCAGTTTCCATGCATGTGTTCAACTGGTGTAGTCCACTCTAGCGTATTTCCTCGCCAAGGATTCTTAACAGCTTTCTTTCCTTTACCTACACTAAAGAAAAAGTTTGCAAGAAAAATCAATTGTGCCAGCCCGCCAATAAGAGCGAAAACCGTAATTACTTTATTAATGTGCAACAAATCGTCAAACATTGGGAAAGCCGAATTGCTGTAATACCTTCTCGGCAAACCTGCCAGCCCTATAAAGTGCAAAGGGAAAAATACGCCATACGCTGAAATGGCAGTAATCCAGAAATGGAGATAGCCCATATCTTTATTCATCATTTTACCATACATCTTCGGAAACCAATGATATACACCTGCAAACATCCCAAAAAGAGCAGAAATTCCCATCACTAAATGGAAGTGAGCTACAACGAACATGGTATCATGAACATTGATATCCAAGGCGCTGTCTCCTAAGATCAAACCGGTTAGACCACCAGTAATAAAAGTAGAAACCATCCCAATAGAGAATAGCATTGCAGGGTTCAACTGCAAATTACCTTTCCAAAGAGTAGTGATATAATTAAAGGCTTTAACGGCCGAAGGAATCGCAATCAATAAAGTTGTAAAGGTAAATACAGAACCCAGGAACGGGTTCATTCCAGTAACGAACATGTGGTGACCCCAAACAATGGTCGATAAAAATGCAATGGCCATAATAGAGCCAATCATTGCCCTATAACCAAATATTGGTTTTCTGGCATTTGTGGAGATTACCTCGGAAGTGATACCTAGGGCAGGTAGTAAAATAATATATACTTCAGGATGTCCTAGAAACCAGAATAAGTGTTCAAATAAAATTGGGGATCCTCCTTTGTAATGTAATACCTCTCCCTGAATAAATATGTCAGAAAGATAAAAGGACGTGCCAAAACTACGATCAAAGATCAATAACAAAGCCGCTGCTAACAAAACCGGAAAGGAGACAACCCCTATAATAGCCGTAACCAGGAATGCCCATATCGTTAGTGGCAGACGCGTCATTTTCATTCCTTTGGTACGCAAGTTCAAAACGGTAACAATATAATTTAAAGATCCCAATAAAGAAGACGCGATAAAAATTGCCATTGAAATCAACCATAAGGTCATCCCTAATCCCGAACCAGACATTGCCTGAGGAAGCGCGCTTAAAGGTGGATAGATGGTCCATCCAGCAGAGGCCATTCCTGTGTGTACAAAAATAGAAAGGAACATAATCAAACTAGACAAAAAGAACAGCCAGTAAGAAATCATATTCAAAAAGCCTGAGGCCATATCTCTTGCACCAATTTGCAAAGGAATTAATAAATTACTAAAGGTTCCACTCAAGCCAGCCGTGAGCACGAAGAACACCATGATGGTACCATGTATGGTAACAAGTCCCATATACATATCTGGCGTCATTTGTCCGCCTTCACCGCCTTTTCCCAAAAATGCCTCAATTATAGTAAAACTTTGGTCTGGGTAAGCTAGTTGTAAACGAAACAACATTGACATAAATACCCCGATAACACCCATAAACATACCCGTAATAAGGTATTGCTTAGCGATCATTTTATGATCCTGGCAAAAAATATATTTGGTTATAAATGTTTCTTTATGATGATGATGGTCTGACATTTTCCTGGATAAGTTTATAGATTAGTTCCTAGTTATTAACAACTTGAGCTAAGGTTTTTTGCTCTTTTAACCAATTATTAAAATCTTCCTCTTCTTCAACAACAACTTTCATTTGCATGTTGTAATGAGACGCTCCGCATATTTTATTACACAACAAAAGATAATCAAACTCAACAGTTTCATTTCCTTCAGATATTCTTAATTCATTAATGGCATCAAATTTGGCTTTGGTATCTTCGTCCAGTCTCATTTCCTCAGTTGTTACTGTAGGAGTAAAACCAAAGGAGGTTGTCATCCCGGGTACACAATTGATCTGTGCTCTAAAGTGTGGCATGTATGCTGAGTGCAATACATCCTGTGACCTGAATTTAAATATTACTTTTCTACCTTTTGGTAAATGCAATTCTCTTACCGGAATATCATCCGCGGCATTTTTATCTGTCATATCCACTCCCATCGTATTAATCCCTTTGATGAAACTAACATGGCCTATACCTAATTGCTTATCAGCCCCTGCATATCTAGCCTCCCACTGAAACTGCTTGGCATAAACTTCAATAATTAATGGGTCTTCAGCGTTTGAAAGATCCTGAACATTATTCCAGGTCCACAATCCATAAACAATCAATACAGATAAAACAACCGTTGGTATAACCGTCCACCACATTTCCAGTTTATGACTATCAGCATAAAATACGGCTTTTCTTCCCTTAATACCACGATATTTGAAAGTAAAGTAATAAATTAAAAACTGGGTAATAAACTGAACCACAAGAATGAGTCCCATGGTTATAATAAAAAGCTTATCGATGTCCTGCCCTTCCAAAGAGGCAGAAAGACGCGGTAATAGTACCACTCTGCCTTCAACCATGGAGTATATCATCAATCCATAAATAAATCCACCTAAACCTAACATTAACCAACCATTAATGTTATTTTCCTTTTCAGTTGCTACTTGATCCTTCTTTGTTAATCCTAAAATTTTAAAAACTTGCCAAAAAGCTATTGCAATTACAAATAAAATTAGGATATAAAATAGTGCCTTCATCAA
>JAUXCI010000009.1 GCA_030618945.1 Flavobacteriaceae bacterium | reverse complement strand
GGAAGAAGGGAGTATCGGATTACTACTTGCGATGAACGGATTGTTGATTTTTATATTGGAAATGCCACTTGTTAATGCGCTTGATAAGTCAAAACTGGAAAGTTTGAAAATAGTAATTGGTGGTTGTTTTTTAATAGCACTTGGTTTTTTTGTATTGAATATTGCGCCTTGGATAGGGATTGCCGTAATTGGAGTCATTTTTATGACCTTTGGAGAGATGCTTGGGTTTCCTTTTTCTAATTCCTATGCACTTGATCGATCAAAAAAGGGGAATCAGGGCTCATATATGGCGCTTTACAGTATGTCATTTTCGGTGGCTCATATACTTGGCCCTAATGTAGGAATGCAATTCTCGGAAAAATTCGGATTTGATGCCACTTGGTACTTAATGGGAGCAATCTGTATGGTTGCTTGCCTGATCTTATTTTGGTTGCAAAGGCGTCATGCTTCATAAATTCGTTATCGCTTCAACCGGTATTAAGACAAAAGAGAAAAAAAATATCGCTATTTTTCCGAAGCTAAAGTAAGTTGGGCGAGATAGTCATAATGTTCTCCTTTATGTATCAATTTGCACTCGAAGCCCGATGCTTCGGCGTGATGTTTTAGATTGTGAAAATCAATATAAAGCCATGGGAAGCCACCACTTTTTTCTTTTTTATATTGTAAATTAAATTCAACTTCCCCGTAATAATGATCTTCTTCTGGAAGATCTACTTCACCATCCTCATCTTCAAACATATATATGATATCAGAAGAGTCGATTAAAACCTGACCATATGGATTTAACAAAGACTTCAAATGTGCCATAAAAATTGGAAGCATTCCCAATGACCCACATATTCCAGCCCCGTTCATTAATGAAAGGATTGTGTCAAACTTTTCAGATTTTAAATCCCATAGATTCATAACTTCAGCATTTTGTATGCCTCTTTTTTTACAAACCTGAATAGCTCCTTCAGAGATATCAATGGCTTTGACCGAATGATTTTTTTCCTGTAAAAATAAGGAGTGACTTCCTGCTCCACAGCCAATGTCAAGGACCTTGCCTTTTGTTATATCAAGGGCAGCCTTTTCTATTTCGGGCATTTTTTCATAGGACCTAAATAAATGTGCAACGGGTAATTCATCCTTCCCACCAACGGTTGAATAGGTAATGATCTTTGATTTTTCGCCCATGAAATAATCAATTATGGCTTTGCCATAAACATCAATTAATTTTGGTTCTTCCATGTTTAGAGTTCAGTTTTAATCTGTAGAATTATTTATTATTGGCCCATGCAGGGAAATCGGTCAGTGATATATTAAAAATAAAGGTAGCGAGGTAATAGGTGGCTAAGGTTACAATGGCTATTCCAATAAAATTAAGCATAATTCCGGTTTTAGACATTTCGAGCACTTTAATACGTTTTGTGCCAAATATGATGGCATTTGGGGGTGTTGCAGCTGGCATCATAAAGGCCAATGAGGCTGATATTGTAGCGGGAAGCATGAATAATAAAGGATTGAGTTCAAGGCTCATAGCCAGGCCTGCTAAGACGGGTAAAAAGGTCTCAACTGTTGCCACATTTGAGGTGAGTTCCGTTAAAAAAGTAATTAGCAATGATACTGACAGCACAATGATTATTGGGTGGACACCTTTAAGCCATATGAGTTGATCTCCAAACCAATAGGACAAACCAGATTCTTTAAAGCCACTCGCAAGGGCGAAACCCCCGCCAAAAAGTAAGATGATATCCCATGGAATACTTTCGGCAGTTTTCCAATCCATTATAAATTTTCCATGTCCATTATTAGAGGGTATTAAGAACAACAAAACGGCTATGAATATCGCAACCGTACCATCATTTAAATAGTTAGGACTTGAAAAAAGATTTGACCAGCCTTTTACAGAGAATATACCAAAATTTAAATCGGCTCGGGTAAACCATAAAATGGCCAATAAAATAAATAGAATGGCAATTATTTTTTGCTCTGACACCCAGGGTCCAAGATTTTTATATTCCATTTCAATGTCACTGGTATTTATAGTGGACCAGTTTTTTGAATTCCGTCTAATAAAAACCAGATATAAATAACCATAAGTAATACTAAACAAAACCACTACTATAGGAAAGGCATAAAAAAACCATAGGGCGAATGAGATTTCAGGTGCTTCAGGGAAATAGATGGCAAATATTCTTGCAAAAGATAGGTTAGGAGGGGAGCCCACAAGGGTCGAAATACCACCTATGGAGGCACTATAGGCCACCGCTAACAATAAACCGGTAGAGAATAAATGGATGCTTTTGTTTTTATTGACTTCTTCCAGTTTTATAATAATCGACATCAAAATAGGAACCATAAGCATTGTGGTTGCCGTATTTGAAATCCACATTGACAACAACGATGTTGCAAGCATAAAGCCCAGCATGATTTTAGCCGGACTATTACCAACCAGTAAAAGCAGTTTTAATGCTATACGTCGATGTAGATTCCATTTTTGCATGGCAAGTGCAAAAAGAAATCCGCCAAGAAACAAAAAGATGATATCATTAAAATAATTGGACGCTACAAGCTTTCCGTTCATCACACCTAAAACAGGGAATAGGATAATGGGCAATAAGGAAGTAATCGCAAGAGGAATAATCTCTGTTATCCACCACAGGGCCATTAATACAGCTACCGCCAGCGTGTAGCTTACGGCCGGGTTATTTTTGTCGAGTTCAACAAAAAAAACAATATAAAGGAATAAGATCGGGCCGGCTAAAAATGCGCCAAATTTTATTCGCTGTCCTAAAGATTTGTCCTGATGGCTTGGCATTTTTATTTTAATACGGTGAACTCAATTGAGGATGATGTAAATACGCTGTGCGTTTGGGTCTTAAAATCATTTTCTTTGGCCTTAAAAATATTAGGTACAAAGGTTTGTGGATTTAGATCAATCAATGGAAACCAGGTGCTCTGCACCTGAACTTGCAGTTTATGGCCTTTTTTAAAGGTGTGAAACACGTCTTGCAATTTTATGTCCACAGCTGTTATCCGGTTGGGTATAAAAGGCTCAGGTACTGAAAAACTATTTCTGAATTTCCCTCTCATGACTTCGCTTCTCACCATAAGATGGTAATTACTCATCTTTAAATGATCTTGCATGTTTTCATTTTCACTTTGTGTATCAGCAGGGTGAACGTCAATTATTTTAACGATCCAATCAGCATCGGTACCCGTTGTTGCTACTTTTAATTTCGCCAGAATATCCCCGGAAAGAGTCAGGTCATTATCCAAAATTGCTGTTTCAAACACCAATACATCAGGTCTTCTGGCGGCAAACCTTTGATCATCTGTCATGTATTTCCTTGGTGTAAAAACAGTTTTAATATCTTCAGAATAAGGAACGGGCCTCTTAATATCGCTGACAAAAGATATGGCTTCTTTTTTGCTTTGCTGGCTAGTAAGTTTTTGACCTGCTGATAAATACAAGCTCTCCTTTACCGAGTTTTCTGGTGGCCAGCTATCGAAGGTCTGCCAGGCTTTTTTACCCGAATCGAATACATAAGCTTCGGGTAGTCCGGAATTGTGGCTTCCGTCCTTCTTTAAAAAGTGTTCAAAGAAACGTGACTCAATATTTTTTTGAAAAAAATCAGAGATCGAATCACCAAAATAATAATTACCTACTATGTTTTTAGGCCTGGTTCGAGCCCATCCTCCATGATCCCAGGGTCCGAAAACCATAGTATTGTAGTTCTCGGGATTATTCGCCTCAATTGTTTTATAGGTTTCTAAGGGTCCATACAAGTCTTCAGCATCAAACCAACCTCCTACAATCATAGTTGCCACTGAAGGTTTTATGTTTTTTAAATGTTGTATCAGTCCTTTCTTTTGCCAAAGGCTGTCATAATTTGGATGATCTTTTAACTCTTTCCAAAATACATCATCAACCTCATCATTATTTCTTAAGCCGGGATTGTCAACAGTTTCGTATTGAAAGTATTTATTCAAATTACTCAAAGGCCCTGCGTCCAAAAAAAACTGATATTGATCATCAGTATTCAGTTCCGGTAATTTATACCAAGCGCTGTCAACAGGTTTATCCTTGATGGTTCCAAAAAGTGAGGTAACCCTAAAATAACTGAGCATATAAGCCCCGTTATGATGGAAATCGTCAAAAAAGAAATCACCTATACAAGCCTGAGGAGAGGCAGCCTTTAATGCAGGGTGGGCGTCAATGGTAGAATAAGTTGAATAAAAACCTGGATATGAAATTCCCCAAGTTCCAACCTTTCCATTATTGTTGTCCACATTTTTTACTAGCCAATCAATAGTATCATAAGTGTCAGTACTTTCATCAATTTCTTTGTCAGACTTTTTATTTGGTATGTAGGCTCTCATATTGTCATAAGTTCCTTCACTCATCCACCGACCTCTTACATCCTGATAAACAACTATATACCCTTCTTTTTCCATATATTTATTTGGCGCGATTCTACGAGGGAATTCATTTTCTCCATAGGGTCTACTGCTGTAGGGGGTACGTTTTAACAGTATGGGATATTTTTTTGAAGTATCCTTTGGAGAATAGATACTGGTATGGAGTTTGATTCCATCTCTCATTTGGATGGTGACTTCCAGTTTGTCAAAATGATCCTTGACATAAGAATATTCAACCGTGGTTTCCTCGTTATTTCCAATTTTGGTTTTACTTTCAGCTTGTTTTAGGTTACATGAGTTGAAAGAGAAGATTGCAAAATAAAATAACAGGCTAAAAAAATAGATTTTTTTCATAAACTATAATAAGTTAGCGTAAATCTACAAAAGAATTCCTAATTCCAATTGTTTGAATATTGCCCTTCCTAGTAAGGGTCTCGTCCTGAAATAGGTTTAAGCCTTCAGGACAAATGCTACAATGCTTCAATGCTACAATAGGGAAATTGCATGAATGCGAGAATGCATGAATTTCAAAAATCTTACATGTTTCTTCTGTATTGCCCGCCTACTTCAAAAAGTGCCGAAGTTATTTGTCCAATGCTACATACTTTTGTGGCTTGCATCAGCTGTTCAAAAATATTTTCGTTTTTGATTGCCTTTTCCTTGAGCAGACTAATTTCTTTTTGACTCAGATCCTCATTGGCTTTATGCAGATTTGCAATCACATCAATTTGATGTTGTTTTTCTTGTTCAGTGGCACGGATTACTTCCTGGGGAAGCATCGTGGGAGATCCCTTGCTACTCAAAAAAGTATTTACTCCTATGATTTCAATCTGACCACTATGCTTAAGTTCCTCGTAATAGAGGCTTTCTTCTTGAATTTTAGATCTTTGATACATGGTTTCCATAGCCCCCAGAACACCACCGCGTTCAGTAATCTTGTCAAACTCCAGATAAACAGCCTGTTCAACCAAATCGGTAAGTTCCTCAATGATAAAAGATCCTTGTATGGGATTCTCATTATTTGCCAAACCCAGTTCTTTGTTGATGATCAGCTGAATGGCCATGGCTCTTCTTACGGATTCCTCGGTTGGGGTTGTAATCGCTTCGTCATAGGCGTTAGTATGTAGAGAGTTGCAGTTATCATAGATAGCGTATAAAGCCTGCAGCGTTGTTCGGATGTCATTAAAATCAATTTCCTGTGCGTGCAGTGACCTGCCTGATGTTTGAATATGGTATTTTAACATCTGAGCCCTTTCATTGGCACCGTATTTTAATTTCATGGCCTTGGCCCATATTTTTCTGGCAACTCGACCTATAACAGCATATTCCGGATCAGTACCATTAGAGAAGAAGAACGATAAATTTGGACCAAATTTGTCAATGTCCATTCCACGGCTCAGATAATACTCAACATAAGTAAAGCCATTCGATAAGGTAAAGGCAAGCTGAGAAATTGGGTTTGCTCCGGCCTCAGCTATATGATAACCCGATATAGAAACTGAATAAAAGTTTCTGATTTGATTCTTTGTAAAATACTCCTGTACATCTCCCATCATTTTTAAAGCAAATTCGGTGGAGAAAATACAGGTATTTTGCGCCTGATCTTCTTTGAGTATGTCAGCCTGTACGGTACCTCTTACTTTTGAAAGGGTTTCTTTTTTAATATTGTTATATACATCCAAGGGCAGAACTTCATCACCCGTAACTCCCAAAAGCATTAAGCCAAGGCCATTATTTCCCTTGGGAAGTTCACCCTGGTATGCAGGTTTTTTACCACCCTTCTTTTTGTAGATGGCTTGAATTTTCTTCCTCACTTCCTCCTTAAGTCCATTGGCTATGATATATTTCTCGCATTCCTGATCAATAGCGGTGTTCATAAAAAAGCCCAGTAACATTGGTGCGGGCCCGTTAATGGTCATGGACACTGAAGTCAAAGGGTTGGTTAGTTCAAAACCTGAATAAAGTTTTTTAGCATCGTCTAAGCAGCAAACAGATACTCCGGCATTACCTATTTTACCATAAATATCAGGTCGGTGATGCGGGTCATGACCATAAAGGGTCACGCTGTCAAAAGCAGTGGATAGTCTTTTGGCATCAGCATTGAGGCTCACATAATGAAACCGCCTGTTAGTTCGTTCCGGTCCACCTTCACCTGCAAACATCCTCGTAGGATCTTCTCCCGTTCTTTTAAATGGATATATACCTGCGGTAAACGGAAATTCTCCGGGTATATTTTCCTGAAGGATCCAATGAAGTAAGTCTCCCCAAGCCTTATATCTCGGAAGCGATATTTTTGGAATTTCCAAATGTGATAATGACGAAGAATGTGTCTTAATATGAATTTCTTTGTCTCTTACCTTAAAATTGAATACCTCATTTTTATAGGATTGCTTTTTTTTGTCAAATCCAATGATATGTTCCCAGTTATGAGCCGTCAGATTCATTTTGGTTTTATAAAACTCATCTGCCAACTGCTCGGTTAATTTTCTTTTATCTTCAGAAAGAATATCGCTAATTGCGGTAGTGTTTAAACCATTTTGTTCAAGTTCGAATTCGAGCCCAGAAACACTATTAATACTGAGATACAGCGCATATAGCTTTTGAGCAATTTCGCTTTGATCGGTACACCATTTATCATATTGCTTGTTGGAATCGGTAATTTCAGAAAGATAGCGAACTCTGTTTGGCGGAATGATATATTGTTTTTCGCTTAAACCTTCAGATAGCATATGAGATGAATCAAAGACTTTTTGAGAGAGCTGGTTTAGATTTTCAATAATATGTGCATACAAATTATTGGTGCCAGGATCATTGAACTGAGAGGCAATAGTTCCATAAACAGGCATCTTTTCCACCTCCGTATCCCATAAGTTATGATTCCTTTGGTATTGTTTTTTAACATCCCTTAAAGCGTCGAGTCCACCCTTTTTATCAAACTTATTGAGGGATATGACATTTGCAAAATCAAGCATGTCTATTTTTTCCAGCTGAGTGGCGGCACCGTATTCTGGAGTCATCACATAGAGAGAGAGATCTGAATGGTCAAGAATTTCTGTGTCCGATTGACCTATCCCTGAAGTTTCAAGGATGATAAGATCATATGAAGCAGCTTTCAGAATGTTCAGGGCATCACTCACGTGTTTAGAAAGCGCCAGATTAGATTGCCTTGTTGCAAGAGAGCGCATATAAACCCTGTTATCGTTTACAGAATTCATTCTGATCCTGTCGCCAAGTAAAGCTCCTCCGGTCTTTCTTTTAGATGGATCAACAGATATGATTCCTATATTTTTATCAGGAAAATCGGCTAAAAATCTTCTAAGCAATTCATCAACAATTGATGACTTACCTGATCCCCCTGTACCGGTTATACCGAGTACTGGAGTTTTGAATTCAGTTTTTTTTAAAAAATCATATTGCGTTCCAAAAACTTCTGGTTGGTTTTCAGCTAAGGAAATTAATCTTGCGATTACATTCTTGTCATTCTTTCGAAGTTGTTCTACAACTGATTTTTCATTATTAATTAAAGAAGATGGATCAAAATCACATCGTTCTATCATGTCATTGATCATTCCCTGCAACCCTAGTTTACGGCCATCGTCAGGCGAATAGATTCGTGTGATTCCATAAGCCATAAGGTCTTCAATTTCTGCAGGCAAAAATACACCTCCACCACCTCCAAAAATTTTGATTTGCGAAGCACCTTTCTCCTTTAAAAGGTCGAACATGTATTTGAACTATTCATTATGACCCCCTTGATATGATGTCATGGCAATGGCATTAGCATCTTCCTGAATAGCGGTATTTACCACTTCGTCAACACTCCTGTCATGCCCAAGATGGATCACTTCAACTCCGGTTGACTGGATTATCCGCCTCATAATATTTATGGCGGCATCATGCCCATCAAATAAAGATGCTGCAGTAACAATTCGAATTTTGTTTTTTGGGGAATAAGGCTTTGCTATTTTCATGCTAAGGTTCAATTTCTATGGTGCAAGTTACTGAATTTCAAAAGTAAAATATCAATCAATGAGGGCTTCCTATTTTACTTTTATAAAAACAAAATCAATTTAGCCATGATTTTAACTATTTCTCCAAAAATATGGGGTGAAAATTATCAACACGGTAAACAATTCCAAGCGTCCAAATAACATGAGTAAGGCTGACCACCACTTTCCAAAAGGAGGAAGACTCGAATAATTATTTACAGGGCTGAGATCGCCAAAAGCAGGGCCCACATTGCCCAAAGAAGAAGCCGCGGCACCTACAGAGGTGATGAAATCAACCCCCATAAAGCTAAAAACAAGCGATCCAACGACAAAAATGATCAGGTATAAGATAAAAAACGCCATGATATTAAATACGATTCCTCTGCTTAGTGACTTGTTATTGTATCTTACGGGTATGATTCCATTAGGATGCAAGGACCTTTTGAACTCCAAAAACCCGTTTTTGATCATGATAATGTGCCTTACTATCTTTACTCCACCTGCTGTGGAACCAGCCGAAGCCCCCAAAAACATCAAAACAAAGAAGAGTACCGTTAAAAAAGGCGACCAAATTGAGAAATCAGCCGATACAAATCCAGTTGTAGTGATAACAGCCAGCACCTGAAATAAGGCATGACGAAAGGAACTTTCCAGTTCGCCAAAAACCATAGGGTGGGCTATTGCCTGTATATCAGTAGGCACTTGAGATACATTGGCATAGAAATATACGACCGCAGTTGTAACTACCGTAATCGATAAAACTGCGGTTAAGTAATATTTAAATTCTTCATCCTTTTTGAATTTTGTAAAATTTCCTTTAACCGCAAAATAGCTGAGAACAAAATTCGTTCCGGCAACAAACATAAAAAACATGATTATGTATTGTATCAGGGGTTGATCGTTCCAAAAGGCAATGCTTGTGTTTTTTGTGGAAAAACCACCTGTTGACAGCGTACTCATCGCATGGTTAATAGCATCAAAATATCCCATACCTGCAATTTTGAGCAAAATAGCCTCAAAAAGCGTTAGTCCGAAATACAAAAACCACAACCTTTTAGCAGTATCTGTAATTCGCGGATGCAGTTTATCGCCTGAGGGCCCCGGTGCTTCGGCAGCAAACATCTGCATACCTCCTATCCCTAATAAAGGAAGAATGGCAATTGCGAGTACAATGATCCCCATACCGCCTATCCAATGTGTGGTACTTCTCCAAAAAAGAATACTTTTTGGCATTATTTCTATATCATTTATGATAGAAGCCCCGGTAGTGGTATAGCCCGACATGGTTTCAAAAAATGCATCGGTCAATGAGGGTAAGGCACCCGTAAAGATATAAGGTAAGGCACCTGACAATGACATGGTAACCCAGCCTAAAGTAACGACCAGGTATCCTTCTCTTTTTTTGATTCTTTTCTCAAATCCTTTGGTTATAAATCGGAGTAACAAACCAGTAATCAAGGTAATCAATCCGGCTGTAAGTATACCTTTTAACGCGCCATCATCATAATACCAACTCACCATGCCTGAAACAAGCATAAATCCTCCATTAAAAAGGAGGAGAATTCCCATAAGTTGAAGAATGATTTTAAAATTGAATTTTTTCATGTAGGATTAATTAAAGAACCTTTCAACCTTAGAGATTGTCTTAGGAAAACAGCATACTACAACTTTATCGTCCTCACGAATTTGAAAATCTCCGAGGGCGATTACTCCTGTCTCATCTCTGATCACACCTCCAATTATGGCATTTCTAGGGAACTTAAGGTCTTTAATTTTTCGTTTAGTTATCTTGGAGTTCTTGTGGGCCTTGAATTCTAAAATCTCGACATTTATACTATTTAAAATGGTCATTTCAAGCACTTCACCTTTTCTAATATATCTAAAAATAGAATTGGCCGCCAATAGTTTTTTATTGATGAGCGTATCAACTCCTATGTTTTTACTCAAATTAAAATAGTCGACGTTTTGAACCAAAGCAATGGTGCGATCAACTCCTTTTGATTTGGCCACCAAACAGGACATAATATTCGTTTCAGACCTTCCGGTGACTGCGAGAACCGCATCCATGTCAGAAACATTTTCGTCTTCCAGAAGTTCAACATCCCTTCCATCACCGTAAATGACTAAGGCATCAGGAAGTTCTTCGGCAAGTTCAATGGCCCTGGATTTATGGTATTCAATTATTTTGATTTTCAGATTTTTGCCGCAAAGCTCCCTGGCAGTCTTTTCACCAATCTTACTTCCACCAAGAATCATGACGTTTTTTATGGGTTTACTTTTTTTTGCTGCCAATCTGTTTAATTCATCTACTCCTTTTTCCAGGGTGATAAAATAGGTTTGATCTCCAGCCAGAAATATGGTGTCACCCCTTGGAATAATTGTCTCCTCCGAGTTTTTTCTTTTTAAGGCAATGGGCATAAAATTGATGCCAGAAAGGTTGGCGGCTGCATCTTTTACAGATTGTCCAACAAAAGGAGCTCTACTCGAAAGTATCATAGCAACCATGGTCAATTTACCACCTTCAAACTCATGGGTTTCGTTAAAGGTCGCTTTTTTGAGCAAGAGCTTGATTTCATTAGTAGCAAGCTCTTCAGTAGAAATCAATTCATCTATTCCCATTTCTACGAAATTGACTTCATCTTTATTATCTAAGAATTCAGAATTGCTAATCCTGGCTATGGTTTTTTTGGCCCCAAGTTTTTTTGAAATGACACAGGCCGTGATATTTGTCGCTTCTGAAGACGTGACCGCTATAAAAAGATCTGAATTCTGAACATTGGCTTCTTTGAGTCCAAGAATCGAAGTTGCATCACGTTCCAATGTTTTGATGTCTAGTTTGGAGTCGGCATAAACCAAACGATCTTTATCTTGATCAATCAGGATGATCTCGTGAGATTCGAAGGAAAGCAATTTGGATAAGTGAAACCCTACCTCTCCAGCACCTGCAATTATAATTTTCATTTAATTTTTATTGATTCAACTTTTCCAATAAACAGGAGAAAAGACCTTGATTTTCGTCCGGTTTAATTTACAAATGTATTGTTTTTCTTTTATATTTTTAGGTGGAATTATGCACAAAAATGTAAATAAAATTAATAAGTCTTTAACCATAAAACATTGGAAAGAAGATGATCGTCCAAGGGAGAAAATGTTACTCAAAGGCAAGTCGTCACTGTCTGATGCCGAATTGCTCGCCATTGTTATTGGATCCGGGACCAGGGAAGAAAGCGCCCTGGCCTTGTCCAGACGGATTTTATTGCACCATGGTAATAATCTAAATGCCTTGGCTAAATTAAGCTCGACTGAGCTTAGACAATTTAAAGGCATAGGAATGGCCAAGGCCGTAAGTATTATTACGGCACTTGAAATGGGAAGACGAAGAAATGTTGAACTCGCGCAGGAAAAACAAAAAGTAAACAGTTCCAAAGACGTATTTGACATTATGCAAGTCATTCTGGGAGACTTGTCACATGAAGAGTTTTGGATTCTTTTCTTAAACAATGCAAATAAAATTCTTGATAAAACCCAATTGAGCATTGGAGGAATTACTGCCACACTTGTTGATGTGCGCCTGATCTTTAAAAAGGGTATTGCACTGGGGGCAACAAGTATCGTCCTATGTCATAACCATCCATCAGGAAACTTAATTCCGAGTAATGCTGATATACAGTTAACTGAAAAAATCGTAAAAGGGGGTAAGATGTTGGATATTAAGGTGCTGGATCATGTTATTATTGCTGGGCAGGGCTATTATAGTTTGGCTGATGAAAACAGGTTATAGCCTGGGTCAGGATCATGGATACATTTATTTTTTAGGATTTCTTAAAACGCTTCAGAAAGTTTACATTTGGTTTATTAAACATCCTTAGAATGCTGTTAGTATATACCCATAAAATTACCCCAAGACTAAATTATGTCTTTAAGCAAATATTTACGAGAATTTTGGGTTTGGAGGTTAGGTTTACCACCAAAATAGAAGAATTTTTAATGGAAGAAGGGATGAAATTTTCTTATACCAAACAAGCCTTGGGTAATGAACTTTTTGTTAAGAATAACGATTTGCTGTTTAATCAGGGTATAGATTACCTCGATATTAACATAGTGCAATGGGAAGAGGCGCCATGCTTTTTTCAGACAAATTTTTCATCTGAAGTTCCCTGTGATATTTTTGCTGCTAGTTTTTATTTGATAAGCCGGTATGAAGAATATTTACCACACGTTAAAGATACATATGAACGCTTTCCGGCTTCCGAGAGTTTGGCTTTTCAAAATAATTTTCTGGATTTGCCGGTGATCGACATTTGGGCCTATAAATTCAGAGAAATCCTGTTGAAGAAATTTGAAGGCGAAAAAGAGGCTTTAAAAAATGAGAAAAGGAAGTTTAATTATATTTCAACTATAGACATTGACAGTGCATATCAGTTCAAACATAAGGGATTTACAAGAAGTATAGGTGGTATACTCAAGGACCTTTACGAACTTAATATGCATAATTTATGGTTGAGGTTTCTGGTTGTTTTTAATTTGCGAAGAGACCCTTTTGACATGTTTAAAATGTTGCTCTCGCTGCAAAAAAAATACAAGATTAAAACGATTTTTTTCTTTTTGCTTGGTGATTACAGCACCTTTGACAAAAATATTTCGGCAAATAACACAAATTATAAATTACTCATCAAGAATATTGCGGATTATGCAGAAGTTGGAATTCATCCCTCTTATTTTAGCATGAGATACGATTTGAAGATAAAAAAGGAAAAGAATATTCTTGAAAGTATTGTAAATTTTCCTGTAGTCAAATCCAGGCATCATTATTTACGTATCGATTTGCCTGAAACATACCAGAATCTTGTCGATTTAGAGATAAAGGAAGAGTATTCTATGGGCTATGCGATGCACTATGGCTTCAGGGCAAGTACTTGTACCCCTTTCTATTTTTATGATCTTGATTTCGAAATACAGACCCCTTTAAAGGTTTTCCCTTTTGCAGTGATGGACACTACCTTAAAGGATTATTTGAATTTTACACCAAAAAAATCGTTCAATACCATTATGCATTTGGCCAAAGAAGTTAGAAAGGTAGATGGTAGTTTAATTACTATATTTCATAATGAATCTGTAAGTGGTTCCGGACGTTGGAGAGGATGGGGCAGACTTTATGAAAGTCTCTTGATAGAATTGAGTAAAGTGATATGATTGCTCTCAATTTTCTTAGCAAAAAGTAAAACTTTAATGATTCCCTAGAGGATCAAAAGAAATTAGTTTGTCATGATCAAATTTGTACCATACGATTTAATTGACAGAGACAAATATGACCATTGTATTGCTCAGGCTAAAAATTCGAGAATTTATGCCTTTAGTTGGTATTTGGACTGCGTAACTGAAAAATGGGATGCCTTGATATCAGATTCCTACAAGGCTGTGATGCCACTTCCAAGACGCAAGAAATATGGCTTAAATTACATTTATAGCCCGCCCTGGACACAGCAGTTAGGCATTTTCTCCCGAGAGCACATAACTGAAGAGGAGATACTTCGATTTATAAACAAAATTCCGAGAAAATTTGTTCTAGTGGACTATATGTTGAATGCTTCGAATCGGTTAAAAAAACTTTCACATAAAGAAAAATATAATTTCATTCTTTCATTGAACAAAAGTTTTGAATCCTTGTTAGCAGGTTTTAATAAAAACAGAAGAAGGGTTTCAAAACAAAATTTTGACAGTTTTCACATTGAAAAGAAGGGTAATAGTAGCGTATTTTTAGAACTTTTCGGAAGACAAGACAAGCATTTTTCGATAAGAAAAGATGCTTTTCAGAAAATGCAAAAACTGTTGACAATGGATAATGATCAGGTTCATATTTGGAATGTGTATAGAGAAGATGAATGCGTTGGAGGGCTCCTTTGGTTGAAAGACGGGCAAAGAATTACTTATTTGGTTCCGGTTATTATGGAAGAGGCCAAAAAGGAACATTTGAACACTTTCCTTGTTAATGAGCTTATCAGGGAGCATCAGAAGAAGGATCTGCTATTGGATTTTGAAGGATCCATGATCCCTGGCGTAGCTAGGTTTTACGAAAGTTTTGGGGCTAAACCTGAAATTTATTATTTCTATAAAAAAAGATTTTTAACGCATGTCTGAAAACATTAAAATTTGTTTTATAGCCGATAAGCACAATCTTTTTGACGACAGGATCTATTGGAAGATGGCTGTGCCACTGAGCCGATTAGGGTATGATATCCATTATTTGTTGATAGGAAACAAGGATGAACGTGGTGAAACAAATGAAGGGGTTAAATTTCAAATGTTTAAGGTAAAAACTTTTTCTAAAAACAGGTATTTAAACTTTTTATTAAAGCGGTTAAGTCCGAATAACAATTATAAGAAAATTTTTGAAAAGGCCAAAAGCATAGAGGCAGATGTCTACCACTTTCACGATTTGTGGATCAACCGAATAGGAGGTAAGTTAAAAGCGTTAAAGCACAAGCCGGTAGTTTTTTATGACGCCAGAGAACCTTATGCCGAGGATTATGTTTCTTATGTTAAAGCTTGGCCTGGTTTTAAATTTTTGATCAGTGTTTTTGCTTTTTACATTGATTATTGGGAAAAAAACAAGTCGAGGAATTACGACCTGGTAATCGCCAATGAAGAAACTGTACAAAGAAAATTTGCAGATAAACTGGGTAAACATAAAACGGCAGTGCTTTATAATTATTCAGATTTAGGGAACGCGTTTAAAGGGAATAACTATAAAGAAAAAAAATATGACCTAATTTATTGTGGAGCTATCACTGAGTTGCGCGGAGCCCATATAATTTTAAGGGCACTTCTAAAAGCCAAGCTTGAAATTCCCGATATTCAGCTGGCTTTTTTGGGGACATATTATCCGAAAAGCTTACAAAAAGAACTTGAAAGTTTTATTGTAAATAACGGCCTTGAGCAAAACGCACACTTACTGGATGCTGTGCCCTACAAAAAAGTGGCTGATTTTTATAATATTAGTAGGGTCGGACTGGTATTGTTACAAAGGGTGAAAACCTTTGAAATTAGCATGCCCATCAAGATTTTTGAATATATGTCATTTGGATTGCCCATCATTGCCAGTAATTTTGGCCATATGAAGAATTACATAAACAATGATTCATGTGGAACCCTGGTTGATCCGAAAGATGTAGCTGAGGTAGCTAACGCTATGATCGAACTACTTTCAAATAGGGACTTATACCAAAAGTATAGTGAAAACGGAAGAAAGTCGGCCATAGAAAAATACAACTGGGATTTTGAGTTTGAAAAATTGATAGGTTTTTATAAAAAGGCTTTGAATGGAAGATAAGCCAATGACAAATATGCAGTTACCCAAAGCCTCTTTTAGAAAGGATTTTCTTTGGTATTTTCTGGGTTCCTTTGCTCCCTTGCTACTTGGATTTATAAAAACACCGATTTTTACGAGACATTTCAGCAAGGTGGATTTTGGAAACCTGGGAATTATTAGCATCACCTTTACTTTCTTGGGTATGTTGCTATTTTCATGGATAGGCTCTTGTATCTGGCGTTATTACACAAAATACAGGCAAGAGAAAGCGCTTAAATCTCTGTACTCAAATCTTATTTTTTTATATACCATTTCGTTTATCGCATTAGCATTAATTTCTTGGATCTGGTATATCTCTGCCAAAATTGAATTGAACAAGACCTTGATTTTATACTCCTTTTTACTATTGATTTTCAATCAGTTGTTTTTGTATTATATGGTAGTGATACGTTTAATGGGAAAAGTTCGGTTTTATACTCTAATTCAATCTATAAAGTCGTTTATCGGACTTGCGCTGGCCTTATATCTGGTTTTTTATCAGGATATGAATATAAGCGCCTTGGTACTTAGTCTGGCATTGGTGGATCTTATGTCTGTCGTGTTTTTAGCCTTCTATAATCCGGCTAATGTGAGATTGAGTTATAAAGATATCAATACAACTATACTGTTGGAATTGTTGAAATATGGTAGCCTGGGCTTGATTTTAAACATTAGCCTTTTAACGGTGACTTATAGTGATCGTTATATAATTGCCTTATATCATGACTTAGAATATGTCGGTATTTATGACCAGGTATATAAAATCTCACAATTGACCGTATTGGCCTTGATTACCATCTATTTTAATACAATAAATCCCAGGCTGTTAAGTGTTCTGGAATCAAATTACGACAGCTCCTTGGAATACATTCGTAAATACATATATAGCTTTGTTCTGTTTGGTGTTCCTATTGTGTTTTATCTCTCTGTATTTTCTCCTGAAATTTCAACTGTACTTTTGGGAAAGGAATTTAGAGAAGGTTATATGATCATGCCATTTATATTCGTTGCGACATATCTGCACGGAGTTTCAAATTTTTTTGAATTGCGCATGAAATTTGCGAATAAAATGAAAAGACTAGGCTTGATTGCCATAAGTACTGCCTTTTTAAACATTATTTTAAATCTTGTTTTTGTAGGCTTATTTGGTTATCAATGGGCTGCGTATACAACAATGGTTTCCTATGCCCTAATGCTATTCATTTTTTATATGAGTGACCCTCAGGTCTTAAATGGCTTGTCAAAGCAAAAAAAAGAAATATACGGCATTTTAGGCTTGTTAACAATTCAGTATGTTTTATATCAATTTATCGTTGATAAATTCCGAATTGAATTGGGAATAAGAATTGTGATTGGGCTTATATTTGTCCTGACTTTTTTCCTGATTTTTAGGAAAACCATGTTAAAGGCTGAGATTCCTATAAATTGAAGATTCATGCAAATTAAACACATATTTTTTGACCTCGATCACACCTTATGGGATTTTGAGACCAATTCGAGCAAGACCTTTTCTCACATTTTAAAAAAAAATGAACTGGACGTAAATTTCAATGATTTTATTGAAGTTTATAAGCCCATAAATCATAAATATTGGAAATTGTTCCGGGAAGATAAAGTTTCAAAAAAAGACCTTCGATATTTTAGATTGAAAGAAGCATTTGACGCAATCAACTACAAGGCTTCAGATGAAATTATTCACACCTTGTCAGAGGAATATATTACCTTTTTATCACAACATAATGCCTTGTTCAACAATGCAATTGAGGTACTTGAATACCTCAAAGAAAAGTATATTATGCATATTATTACCAATGGCTTTGAGGAAGTTCAATTTAAAAAATTAAAAAACTCTAATCTTTTGCCATTTTTTGATAAAATCATTACCTCAGAAAAAGTAGGTGTTAAAAAACCGAACCCAAAAATATTTCAATATGCCATGGACATTTCAGGAGCTTCTTCGCATGAAAGCATAATGATAGGAGATAATTTTGAAGCAGATATCTTAGGTGCCATTAACGCTGGTATGCAGGCAATTTTTTGTGAATTTAACGGGGAAGTGGCTACACAGGAGGTGCCCACAGTTTATAATTTGATGGAGCTAAAAAATTTCCTTTAATACCGGAAAAGACATTTGAGAAATTAAATGTATATTTATCTTTTGTATTATTAACCTGTGTTAAAATTTTAAATCGAACTCAGGTTATTAAAAATTGCTAGCATTTCCCCTCATGATTCAAAGGTATTGTACATATCTTATTTTTGTTTTGTTTTGTGTGCCCACCATTTCGCAAAACATGCAGATTCTGTATGATTTTGATCAATTACCCCAAACTTTATTGCTAAATCCAGGAAGCCAGGTTGACTATGACAAACACTTTGGCGTACCCTTATTATCCAATATTTATGTGGGTTTTGGATCTTCCAATAAGGATATAACTTATAATAGTGTGGTTTCCGGATCTGATGGCTTGGGTGATGTATTAAACAATATGTATGCCCTTGGCTTGAACGAGGATGATGTCTTTATTTTTAACCAGCAAATAGAATTGTTCAATATAGGCTTAAGACTAAAAGACCCGACTTATTATTTGAGTTTTGGTATGTACCAGCAAATTGAAGCCTTTTCGGCATATGCACCTGATGTTGCCAATTTATTTGTCAATGGAAATGATCAGGATGGGGATGGAATTCCGGAAGCAGGACAAGTATTTAAGACAGATCAATTGAATTCAGTTGGATCATTGGTTGGCGTATTTCATGTTGGCATTAACAAAAAAGTAAATGAAAAATTTACCGCTGGACTAAGATTAAAAATACTATCGGGTTCTTTGGGTATCGAAAGCAATTCGAATCAGGGAGATTATTATCTTGGCATAAATTCATCAAATACCCCGTATATTCATAATTATGAAAATATGAATACCACATTTAATTCATCTGGTATTTTGAATTATGTCGATTTAACAGATGACCTAGGTGAAACGGATGAGTTAATTTCAGATCTGTTTTTTACATCTGGCAGCATGGGGCTTGCCTTGGATTTAGGATTTACTTATAAGGTAACCGATGAAATTACCATAACCGGTAGTGCCCTTGATTTAGGAATGCTCAAATTTAATCATAAACTGACTCAAATTGAATTTGAAGATGAGCGCATTCCATCAGAAGAGTGGTATAATCCGACAGAAGGGGATGAAATTGATTACTGGCAAGAGCTATTTGTTGAGGGTTTATTACCCATAGAAACTTCTCCTACAAGTTATAGCCAACTAAGGTCTCCTAAATTAAATGGTTCTGTGCGATATAACATGAGAAGATTAGTGAAACAAGATAAGTCTGCTTTCCGTGATGTAAAGGCTAATCTTAAAAGCGAATATTTAATAAGTTCCTTTGGAATGCAGGTCTATACAGAATTCAGACCCAATACTGCACTATGGGCAGTTACAGGTTTTTATTCGAGAGAAATAACAAGATATTTGAACGCCAAAATTAGCTATACGGTTGACCGGTTTTCGCCTGCAAACATTGGATTAGGATTCTCAGTTCACGTAAAATCGTTTAATTTTTATGCTGCAGTAGATAATTTATTAACTTTACCAAATATCAAAAACAGCAACTATCAGTCATTTCAAGGTGGGATGAATTTTATTTTTTAAATGAATTAATATGTTAAGAAAAACTGCTCTTATAGCAATCTTATTTTTATATGTTTTACCAACTTTGGCTCAAAATGAACTAGATGCATTCAAGTACATTATTATTCAAAAAAAATATGATTTTTTAAAATCTGAAAACCTATATCGGTTGAATTCCTATACCAAACAATTGTTTGATGGAGAGGGGTATGCAACCCTGGTTCAAGGTGAGACCTATCCTGAGGAGGTAAAAGCCAACCCTTGTATTGCGGTAATTGCTGATATTGTTGATGAATCGAGTGCCTTTACTACAAAATTAAAATTGGTATTGAAAAATTGTTATGATGAGGTTGTATTTACAAGTATACTGGGTACCAGTAAAATTAAACAATTCGATAAAACTTATACGGATGCCTTGAATAAATGTTTTGTTTCTATAAAGGAACTGAACTATAAGTATGACCCCTCACTGCTTATCAAAGAAAATGCCGGGCATCAACAACGCTTTATAATAAAATACAATCATTATTTCTTCAGGCAATGTACGGTAATTACCATTCTGATTATAGTAACATTATATACCGTTGTGTTAATATTATAGCGGGTAAGATTATAATAGACGCTGTTAAGGGATGGGATTATGCTTATGATATATAATTTAATACAAAAACGTACATCTGTCAGAACTTTTCAGGATAATGTGCTTAAGGTTGAGGATTTACAATGGATTAATGAAGTAATTGAGGAAATAAGCAAAGAAAAAGGACCGAACGGCACAAAGATTAAGTTTCAACTTGTTGACACAAATCCCAATGGAAACAAAGGTGCTAACGGAACATACGGCTTTATTAAAAATGGCCAAATCTATATAACAAGCGCGATTCCAAATGAAAATGCGAGTATAGAAGACTACGGGTATCACTTGGAAAAAATAATTATATTTCTAGTGAAACGCAATTTTGGCACATGCTGGCTTGGAGGAACATTTAAACGTAAAGATTTTAGCGATATCCTTAATATAAAAAAAGGACAAATAATTCCAGCGGTAGATGTTCCTTTAAGTCGGAGGCCAAG
>JAUXCI010000218.1 GCA_030618945.1 Flavobacteriaceae bacterium | reverse complement strand
GGTTTCGGCAAGCTTTAAATTTCCCTTTATCTTCGCTTTAAAAATTTTCTTGCTTCCTTTTACAGATTGAAGATGCTCTGTGTTTATTCTATCCACATCCAGATTATGTGTATATAATTTGGTTGTTTCCTCTTCTTCCAATTCCTTATTGTTTGTACTTAATGTTTTTATAGAATTTTCACTGACATTCCCTGATCGAATTTCATTTAAAATAATATTTAAGTCATTATCTGTATGTCTGTATTGATCTGTTAAATAACAAACGGTCAAATCCGCATCTAACCAGGCTTGAGACATAAAAGAAAATTTATCACGATTGCTTTGTGTATAATCTCCTATTGGTGGTAATTGGAAGAAATCTCCACACAGTATTAACTGAATTCCCCCAAATGCTTTGTCTGTTTCCCTAAAAGATTGTAAAACCTCATTTACCAGGTTCAGTTGTTTTTTATGCAACATAGAAATTTCATCAATGATAAGCACCTTGCTTTTATCAATGTTCTTTTTTAAGTATTTCTTTTCTTTTAATTCTCTTAAATTCCTCGTGCTTAAAGAATCCTTAATCCCTATGCCCGACCAGGCGTGTATGGTGGTTCCCTGAAGATGTGTTGCAGCAATACCTGTAGAAGCAGTTATTGATACAGGAATTTTTCTCGCCTTAAGGTATTTTATGTATTGATTCAAAACGTAGGTCTTACCCGCACCAGCTGAACCGGTTAGGAATACGTTGGATCCTGATTTCAAAATACTCAGTGCCTTTTCTTGATTCACTTAGATTTAATTTGAATTGATGTAAAGGAGCTTCTATTTGTGCGCATCCAGTTCTTTGGTCAGCATTTCCTGGATCATTCCTTTGTTGTTTTTTGTCAGCAAAAGATCCTGATAATCTAAAGTCCAGCCAATGGTCTCTACGATATTTTCAATTAGTAAAACCGCTTCCAAAGCTTCACTTTTGGCAGTATCAAACAAACCACTTTCGGGAATCTTCTTCATAACGTGTTCCTTGGCCTTAACGTTCACTTCTGTAAGATCAGTAGAATCGAATTTATTGAACAAGCCGTCTTTTTTATCGTAATACTTAAGATCTGTTTCTAAACTAAGAATCTGCGGATCCGGAAATTCAGTTAATTTGATCACTTTTTTTTCATTTATGGCTTCCATTTTTATTTTTGAAAGATCATAGCCAACATAAGCTTTTGCATTGATCAACAAGATGGCCCTTTTTTTACTCGAAACCATACTCATAAAGCGTTCCTTGGTGTTTTCATAATGATAGATCTCTGCAAACTCTCCTTCTACTGTGATCAATTTCCAAACCTTCTTGATTTTTTCAAGGATGATGATTGACTGTGAATTGGTCGTTTCTTTACTCTTCTGAATTTTGACATATTTCAAAGCCCAGTAAGTAATTATTGCCCCAAGAAAAAGACCTAATAATGCCTCCATAATTATATTAAAAGATTTAAAAATAGTAAATATAATCCAGCCTTCGCGTTATGTGCACAAGTAAATGTCTATGCTTTCAATAAAAACAAATCAGCAGCAATACCATCTGCAAGAAATTGTCCTTTGGAAGTAAGATACAGATGATCGTTTTTTATTTTAACAGTTTTTAAATCAACGTGTTTTTGAGCTAGTCGTAAAATTTCTAACCTATAAGATTCCCCATGAGTCCTTTCGATTATTTCCAATGATACCCCCCATATCGTTCTTAAACCTGTCATGATGGCCTCATTTATTCGATCTTCTGTACTGAGTATTTCCTTTTCGCAAGGAAACACTCCCTTTTGAATGGAAGAAATGTATTTAGCGTTATTCGCAAGGTTCCAACTTCTCTGAGTCCCATTAAAGGAATGAGCTGATGGCCCAACCCCCAGATAAGCAGCTCCTTTCCAATAAGAGGAATTATGTTTCGAAAAATATCCTTCTAAACCAAAATTTGAAATTTCATATTGGATATAATTTCTGTCGCTGGTTTCTTTCTGCAGTATTTCAAAATGACTTTTGGCAAGTGATTCATCAAGAGGAGGGTATTTACCACTCTTAATAAAATGATCCATCGCTGTTTTTGGCTCCACCGTAAGCGCATAGCTTGAAATATGAGCCACGCCAAGATCAAAAGTTTGTTTTAAGTTATCCATCCACCTCTGCTCATTTAGATAAGGTATACCATAAATTAAGTCAATACTAATATTCTTAAAATATCGCGAGGCCAAGGCCAGGGATTCTCTTGCCTGTATTTGATTATGAGCCCTGTTCATAAATTTCAGGTCCTTATCAAAAAAAGACTGTACTCCAATACTTAATCTGTTGACGGGAGAATCAGCTAATTCAAGTATCTTCTCAGTATCAAGGTCATCAGGATTTGCTTCGAGGGTAATTTCTGCAAATTCACTTAAACTATAATTCTCCTTTACAAGGGTCAATATTTCCTGTATTTCATCAATAGTCAATAACGAAGGCGTTCCTCCTCCAAAATATACAGTATGGACAACATCCGGAATTTCACCTTTTCTGCTCAACAATTCACTTTTGATGGCATTCAACATATCTTCCTTTTTTTTCAAAGAGGTCGAAAAGTGAAAATCACAGTAAAAACAGGCTTGTTTGCAAAATGGTATATGTATATAAATACCCGACATAAATATTATTAGAAGTCTTAGAATTTTAGCGCAAGATACAAAGTAGTTTAAGTATATTTCCTTTGTCTTAATAAAGGACCCTGTTTCAAGATAAAAGATACCTCCTAAACAATCATTTTAGTTGAGAAATGTAATCTAGAATTCTCGCAGTCATGCTATCATTCAGTCATGCACTTAAAAAATTACAAAGTGACAAAAAGTATAAACAAAAATCAAGATGACACAGTGAGCATCACCATTTTCAGATAATCAATCTTACAAATCTAAATAAGTATAAGTGAGACTGATTTTTCCTTTGATGTTTTCGTCCTTTTCCTGAAAAGTGCTGCTGCTTTTTTCACTTCCAATAAATTTTAATGGTAGTTTAAATTTTTTAAGATCAAAACTCACTTCAGATCTGGAAGGATAAATTTGATCTGCATAGCTGTGCTTTGTGGTAAAAGTGCCAAATTTTCTCGTATTAACAACAGATTCATAAATAAGATATGAGTTTTCATTAAAAACAAGATCGGCGGTGATCCAGTCGCTGCTGGCATCAAGTGACACCAACTTATATACCAGATTATCGCCCCTCTTAGATAAGAATATGGCTTGCATAGATGAATTCAAAAGGGTTCTTAACTGATCCAGCATACCTCTTTTAGGCAACAGACTTATACCTTCTCCTTTTATTTTCGGTTTCTGATCTCCCATAAATTCCACGTAGATCTTTTTATCCGGAATGTTCATCCCCTCCACATCCACTTGAATCAAGACCTCGCATTTTAAAAAGAGCAATTCACTATACTGTAATCGAAGTTGCTCCATAGGCTCATCCGGGCTGGCTTGACCCAAAGCAGCATTTATCCACAAAAACAATATAAAGATTGCGATATTTTTCATTCCGATATATTCATTTTTTCAAATTTTATCAGTGATACAGTAATCAAAACAAAACACATTCCCATCAAAAAGATTACTGAATTCCATATACTTGTAACCGGGATTACGTTGACAAAAAACATTTGCCACTTTGCAAAATGATAGGTAAAAATAAAGGGCTGCCAGGCACTAAAAATACCGAATACAAATTTTTGCAACAAAGTAAAAAGGATGAGCAAGCCAAGGGATAGAAGTATTGAAGTGAGTGTATTTTTAAAGAGTAAACTAAAAAACATACTCAGGCATGAAAATGAGATCATGGCCAGCGTTGAAAACAATAAAGCATAAAACAGCCTCCCTAAAAATGTGGCTTCCTGTACAAACTGTATTCCATCAATAAATACAATAACATCGCCCTTACCAAAAAGTAAAAGAGCCGGTATTAATGCCGATAAAGCTATCAGAAGCATAAAGCAGCAATTGAAAATGATCATTGATATCAATTTCGACAGGAACAAGTGCCTTCTTGAAATCGGTTGTGTCAACAAAAGCCTGATGGTGCCTAACTCGAATTCAGATGAAAAGATATGAGCCGATACAATTACAATCAAAATTGGAATATGCACCCAAAGCGTATTTAGGGCCAAATAGCTTATTAAATAGCCATTAATTACCTCACCTTGAACCAGAAAATATTCATTGATTGATTCGAGTAAAAAGTCAAATATTTCTTGACCGTCAGTAAAAAGTCCTAGGTTGATAATGAGCATCAACACGACGCCGATAGTCAAAGAAATATAGGTTCTTGCTGAGCTAAATAGCTTGTATAGTTCTATGTAAACCAGTCCGATCATGCTGTAATTTCCAGGTATTTTTCCTGTAGAATATTATTCATCTCAACCTTAACAGGTACGCAGTGCATAGCTACAAGGTCTTGAACTACTTTAGCTATTGCATCAGGGTCCAGTTTTAAAATCACCTTTTTTCCGGATTCAAAAAAGAACTCTCTGCTTTCAATATATTCCCTTGCCTTTTGATCTGGCTCTCTTTCAAAGGTAAAAGCTACGTTCTTCTTTGATCTGAATAATTCTTTTTTATCAATTTGAAAGGCTACTTCTCCCTTGTGTAGTAATATAAATACATCGGCTAATTGTTCAAGTTCATTC
>JAUXCI010000166.1 GCA_030618945.1 Flavobacteriaceae bacterium | reverse complement strand
TAACTATCATTTCAGATGTAATGAAACAAATAGAATCATCATCCCAATCAAGAACAGAATCAGTCCATTTTTTTGCAATTTCTTTTTTTGGAATGTTATCCCAAAATTGATTGACTATGGAGTATATAGAATCAAAATGGTTATCTTCTGTAAATAATCCATCATCGAAAAAACAAACATTTGAAGGAGTGAGACGATTAGTATTCGTTTCAACAAGCGGGAAAGATTTAAAATTCTCTACCCAATTTTTCTTGAATCCAATAAAATACTCATTAAGGAGACTATTGTTATGATCAGTTTTAAAATAAATTGAAGCCAGGTTAATTGGTTCTGCAATATTTTCAGCAACACTTTTAACGTAATCAAATATTAATTCAGATGCCTTAGCCAATAACTGTCTATTATTTTCCTCTTTTTCCTGAATCTGTTCATTTTTACTTTTTAGATGCACACTATCTCTGGGTTCCGTGGGTGCAAATTCTTTGGAATGAATGATGTAGTTAAATCCAAACATTTCTGTTCCAATAAGCGGATAATAGAGAAATAATCTGGACAACATATCATTAAGTAATATCGTTTCATTTTTCTCTTTCAATGGTAATAGAACAACTAATTGTTCCTTCTTAGAGTTTATATCTTCACCTTCTTTCAAAACCAGCGAATAAATTTTTTGCTCTTTATTATTAATATTAATGGTAGTAATAAATAAGTTCTCATGGGGAATGGTTGCACCTTTTACATAATTGGTAATAATACCATCTCTGGAAACGACTTTTACTGTTTTTAATCGTCGATTTAAACGCATTACATAAGGTAAAATCAGTGGTAATGAATCAACAGCCAGTTTTGCATATTCCTTTTCTAAATCGCTGGAGGTGATATATGAAAACTCTGTAAAAGGCAAGGCCTCAATGCGGATCTCACCATTTTCAATAAGATCAAATACTTTATCTTGCTGGCTAAGTAGACTCTCTATTAATTGGTCAGAATTATTAGCCCGACGGTCAAGGATAAAGTCATGTATAGGTAAGTAATATTTTCCTTCTCGCATTGAACCATTCAGTATTATTTTTTTGCCAAATGAATGTGTAGTTATAAACCCAGTACCATACTGACCAACTTCTTCTTCATCTTTTGTATTATCACTTGTTTTAGAGCTGACCTGTTTTATTAAGCAACTTAATGTATTGGAGTCAAATGGTTCGCCATTGTGGCTAAATTTTATTCGATCATGATTTAGCTCAATGGTCACTTCGCAATTATCAGTTAAGTCTAATGCATTTTGAAATAGTTCCCATATTGCTCTTTTTGCATGGCTTTCTTCTAATTTTTCAAATCCCTGTATGAGTTTGTCAGCATGCTGTTTCATATCAGCATGCTTAGACTCTTTCTCGGCTCTATTTTTAGCTTCTCCCCTATTAATCAAGTTTTTTTCCATCTTAGTCTTATTTAAATTATTGGTTAACTTTTATTTGTCTTGCCAGTATTCTACTTCGATGACATAGTCAGGATTAGCACTTACCATCCTTTGGGAGATATATTTATCACCCAAATTTTTAATATACTCATCAACATTAGCTTCTAACTTTGTTAAGTTCTTTCCCTGAAAAGGTCGAGTTTTTTTCTTTTTCAATCTATTACGTTTAATTAATTCGTTGATCTTCAATTCACTTTTACCCTCCCCCTCACCGCACTATCAATCAAAGTAGATTTATACTCCTTTAATTTCTCAATTTGGTTTTCCTGAAAACTAATGGCTTTGTCGATTTTGGAGGATTGGAATACTATAAATTCTGATATTAATTCCTGCTCTGCCATTGGTGGAATTGGAACATAGATATTTCTCAATTTTGAAGAGTAAGTATGTACAATGATTTCACCTTTAGAAGTTTTAGCTTTTTCACTTTTTACATTGTGAGTGTTCAATACATAACTTAAGTACAAACTATCATTTTCATTTTGCTTAAATATTATTACATCACCACCTGCATAGGCGCGTTCTTCACTTCTGTAAACCACACATTTACCAATATCTTCTATTGTTTCTCCACTTCCTGTAAAGAGTAAATCCCCTGTATCAATTTTAACAGATTTCTTTGAAGTGTCGTTTGAAATATTCCTAACTCCTTTATCAATAATAAAATCATATTTGGTATAGATATCTCCATACAAAATTGCAGAAATCCCCTTTTCAGTTAAGTCAGATTTTGAAAACCCTCCACCTTTCGAAAACCTTCCAAAAGAGGCCAACCTCTTCACCTCCCAAGCCTCTGGCACTTCCCCAATCCACTCCACACCCGAGTCTTTCATTTTTACAACTGGATTCAATCCTTTGGTAACTGCATTTTGGATGATGATTTGACGCCGTTCTTTGAGCAGTTCAATCAGCTTTTGTTTTTGAGCGATGGCCCGGTCTATTTTTTCGCATTTATCATCCAGGAATTGGGCGATGCGGGTTTGTTCTTCTTTACTAGGTAATAAAACTGGTACTTTTTTAAAATCTTCATAGTGCATATCCCACTGCCCAACTCTAACACCATAAGAAATCCGATTGTACTCGCTTATATAAAGTTTGCAACGTAATAATAGATGAAGGTATTCAGGGTTAATCTTATCAGAAGTGACCTTGCATGTGATGTAAGCTGGACTAACAATTCCTTTATGCGAACTGATCCCCATTGAACCTTGCCAAGCCTTCATTTTATTTACAACTAGATATCCAGGTTCAACAGCCTTATAGTTTGTAGTATCCAATGATGTTGCATTATGATTGTCATCTCGTGAACCTTTCAGAATTACCCCGTATTCACGATAAACGGACAGCACATCATAATCGGGGTGGTTCTTATCACTTTTCAATTCTAATAAAGAACCCAATGACACAGCTTCCCAATTCTCTGGTATTTTGCCGAGCCAATCCACATTGGTATCTTTGTAGGCAGAGTATTTTTGTGTTTTTAGCTTATCTAATACGTCATCCATCAGCCCAAGTTTAGAATTTCATGAATCAGTCCTTCACTTTCCTGTTCCAGTTTCAGAATATCTGAGCCAACTTCTTCAATGTCACGCAAAGGTTTGTGCCGGTAGAAGTATTTATTAAAGCTTATTTCGTAACCAATTTTGGTAGCATCCTGGTTAATCCAGGATTCAGCTACATGTGGTTTTACTTCCCTATGGAAGTAATCGTAGATATTCTCTTTAAGTGGTACATTCTCAGTGTCACGTAAGTCGCTTTCCGTTTCGTATTGAGTGAACTCACTTTTATTTCCGGTAGCAAAATAGCCATAATCATGTAGTTGATTTTCTGCGCAGCCTAAATGATCTAATAATTTTTCCAGCTTATCACCGCCTAATTTCACTTTGCTTTTAATCACCTTTTCGGCTGAAGTATCGTACCAACTTACAGCATTCAAAATGATATTTTTCTCGGAGTTGGAAAGTCTGACCTTATTGCTTTTGAGGTAGCTATCCACTTCTTCTTTGAAAACATTGAAGTCGCGATATTCATCGGAACCGATGGCTTGCATTAATTCTGTGGCAGTATTTAAAAGGTTCAGGTGTTTTTCCCATGTAAGCGGATTTACCAGGGCTTTCTTTTGTTTCGCATTGAGGTTTAACTCTTCTTTGTCTGCCCACTCGAAAATATCCTTTTCAAACTTTGCTATTTCGGAATACACTTTATTTCCAAATTGCCCGTAAGCCCATTCCATGGGTTCGCGTAGCTTATCGTCAAAACGAAGTCCTGCAATGCACTCTTCGGTTAACTGTGCTTTCAGTCGTTTGGGCCGTTCAATGGTCACTTTGTAATAACCAAAATCGTTGTTGTCAAAAACCTGTGCTGCGATACCATCGTCTTTTTTCCGTTCAACAGAAAGCATTTTGCGATAAGTATTCAATATTTCATTGATGTGTTTGGGTGCAAATTCACAGTTTTTGGCTCCCAGGTTTTTTCGCAGCTTGCGATACAGTTGTCCGGCATCAATCAGTTGAACCTTTCCTTTCCGGTCAGCCGATTTGTTGTTGGATAAAATCCAGATGTAGGTTGTAATACCGGTATTGTAAAACAGGTTGTTTGGCATTTGAATGATACATTCCAGCAAATCGTTTTCAATGATATACCTGCGGATATTGCTTTCACCCCCACCGGCGTCACCTGTAAACAAACTCGAACCATTGTGAACCGATGCTATGCGTGTACCATTGGGGCTTTGTTTCAGTGTTTTAATCTTGCTTACCATTTCCATTAAAAAGAGCAGCTGGCCATCAGAAGAACGGGGAACGGCATCAGCCTCTTCTTCTTTGCCCAAATAGTCTTTGAGACGAACGATAAAGCGGGGATCGATCACATCTTTGCCATCCTTAATATATTTTATCTCGCTTGCCCACGATTTGCCATAAGGCGGATTGGAAAGCATGAAATCGAAAGTGGTGCCACTAAATTCATCAGTAGAAAGTGTTGATCCGTTTTTAATGTTTTCAGGGTTGTTGCCCTTAATCATCATATCTGATTTACAAATGGCATAGGTCTCGTCGTTTATTTCCTTGCCATAGAGGTAAACATCACCGGTAGCCAATATTTTTCCGTCTTCATCTTTTATGAAATTCTGTGATTCAGTGAGCATACCTCCCGAACCACATGCAGGATCATAAATAGTAATAACCGGTGGCAGATCATCTTTGACAGGATCAAAAATCACATGGGTCATCAGGTCGATAACTTCGCGTGGAGTAAAGTGTTCTCCGGCCTCCTCGTTGTTTTCTTCGTTGAATTTTCTGATCAGTTCCTCGAAAACATAACCCATCCCAAGGTTAGATAAGGGTGGAAGTTTTCGGCCATCAGGATCAAGTTTTTCAAATGGGGTGAGATTGATATTGGGTGAAGTGAATTTTTCCAACACATTCAATAGTACATCCTTATCAGCCATATGCCTTACCTGGCTTTTGAGCTTGAACTTTTCAATAATTTCTTTCACATTCGAGCTAAAGCCATTGAGGTAATCCTCGAAATTTGCTTGCAATATCTGCTGGCTGTTTGTGGCCGTATCGTACAACCTTTGGAGTGTCCAAACGCTGGTATTGTAAAATACATAGCCGGAGGCATCCCGAAGCCCATTTTCATCCCATTCGGTAAACTTGGCCTCATCTCTTTGGAAAGCCAGTTCTTCCATTACGGCATCTTTGGTGGGTTCAAGCAACGCATCCAGTCGGCGCAGAACCACCATGGGCAATATCACATCACGGTATTTACCGCGGACATAAACGTCACGTAGACAATCGTCGGCTATGGTCCAGATAAAGGAAACTAATTTATTGTGGGATCGGGTGTTCATAAAAATTAAAGCTCATTAAAATTTTCTTCACTTTCTTTCAAACTCTTTGAAAGATAATCAAAACTTGCATTTTGTAAATTTTTCTTTTTTCTTTCTTTTGTTGGCTTATTGATTAATTCTATTAATTCCTGAATGAATTTTTTTTCAGGCAATAAGTCTTTATAAATGTTCTTTCTGTAGCGGTTAGTGAAATAGTTAGCTAATTCCCATATCTGAGAGTTTTTCAACCTCCTAATTGCACGATTTATTTTTATTATCTCAAATTCTAACCAAAAAGGAGTGTGAAATAGATTACTTTCTCTATCAGTTGTTTTCTTTATAAAACTACTAAGATCACTTTTAAATAATTCGAACAAATCACCAATTTCATTTTTTTCGACTTCTTCCTGCAAAGATTTATTAATTTCTAAACAAAATTTGCTTATTTCCAACACGTCCTCTCGGAATTCGGTATTATTATCAACCGACATATAAAACCCAAGGGTATGTTCATAAGAATATTTTGGAATGCCTCTTCGAATTCCTTTTTTGAACCGTTCTTTTAATTTTAATAAATCATAATTGAGCAGGTTATCAAACCTTGTGGCAAAGTGAATAATAGTTGAATATTGTCTCAATTGATACCTTCCTTCGTC
>JAUXCI010000122.1 GCA_030618945.1 Flavobacteriaceae bacterium | reverse complement strand
TATAAGGCAGTTTTAATTCCTGCAAAATTCCTTTTACGTGTTCAACCATCCCTTCAAGTGCCTCATAAGACCTGTCAGGATGTTCAATTCTCACAAGCTCTACCTTGTCAAATTGATGTAATCTGTTTAAACCTCTTACGTGTGCTCCGTATGAACCTGCTTCTCTTCTAAAGCAAGGTGTATAAGCAGTATTGCAAATTGGGAAGTCACTTTCTTTAAGTAAAACGTCTCGGTAAAAATTTGTTACTGGAACTTCGGCGGTTGGAATTAAATACAAATTGTCTATTCCAACATGATACATCTGACCTTCTTTATCAGGTAATTGACCCGTGCCAATTCCAGAAGCTTCATTGATCATCAAAGGTGGTTGTACTTCCGTATAACCGGCAGCTGAGTTTTTATCTAAAAAATAGGCGACTAATGCCCGCTGTAATTTAGCTCCCTTACCTTTATATACAGGAAAACCGGCACCGGTAATTTTATTACCTAGTTCGAAATCAATGATATCGTATTTTTTGCAAAGATCCCAATGTGGAGTAGCCTCCTTATAAAGCTTTGGTATTTCACCTTCTTCAAAGACTATTTCATTGTCTTCTTCATTACTTCCGGCAGGAACTAATTCATGAGGAATGTTGGGAATCTGGTATAACAGTTCTTTTAATTCCCCTTCAAAAGTATCCAATTCATCATTTAAAGATTTGGATTTCTCTTTCAATTGCCGTGTTTTTTCTTTGGCAATAGCCGCTTTTTGTACTTCTCCTGATTTAAAGAAATTTCCAATTTCCTTTGAAAGTTTATTGCTCTCGGCAAGGGTAATGTCCAATTCGGTCTGAGTAGCCCGTCTTTTGACATCAGTATCTATTATTTGATCAATTAGAAATTCCGCATTAGGAAAGTTGCGTTTAGAGAGTCCCTTGAGAATCAGGTCTTTATTTTCACGAATGTAGGGTAATGATAACATTGGCTATTTTTTTGACTTGCAAAGATAAGTAATGCAGGTTTAAGAAGTAATTCTTATTTTACATTCATTAGCCATTTTCTTGCGACTTTTTCATCCTTGGAAATTTGCAATGCCAGTTCTTCGACTGATTCGAATTTTTTCTCGTCCCTCAATCGTTTCAAAACCTCAACCTGCATTTTTTTACCATATAGATCTCCATTAAAATCCAATAAATGAATTTCGATTGTTTGGCCTGAGCCACCAACTGTTGGCCTAAAACCAATATTCATGATACCGAAATTTGTATACCCATCAAAATTGGCTTTGACAATATAAACACCCTTTTTTGGAATAAGTTTATAATCTTCATTGATATCGAGATTTACAGTTGGGAAATTCATCTTTCTGCCAATTCCCTTTCCTTTGATGATCTCTCCAGTGAGTAAATACGAATAACCCAAATATGCATTAGCCATTTCCATATCTCCATTATCAATGGCCTTTCTTATTTTCGTAGAGCTAACAGAAACGTTTTCAATTTCCTGAGCAGAAATCTTTTCAACGCTAAATTCATAGAGTTCACCGTAAGTAACCAGCTGTTCAAAATTCCCTTCCCTGTTCTTACCAAACTGATGATCATAACCAATCACCAATTTTTTAAGGTTTAGTTTACGCACAAGTATTTTCCGAACAAATTCTAAGGCAGAAAGCCTCGAAAATTGAGGAGTAAAAGGTTCAATAATAAGTTCATTCAAGCCAAACTTTTCGAGTAATTGAATTTTTTCATCCATAGTAGTGAGCATCTTAATGTCTTCCCTATGGTCTAAAATCATCCTGGGATGCGGAAAAAAGGTGAGTATCATTGATTTTTCAAGGGTATTATTTTTGATCTGGTTCAGCCTTTCAATTATTTTTTGATGACCAATATGAACACCGTCAAAAGTCCCAATGGTTAAAACCGATGATGCTTTTTTATGATCGTAATTTTCAATGCTCTGATGTACCCTCACGATGACGCCCTTAGTAGTTTATATTTTCGTCTATTTCACTGATGACCTGACGAATTTTATTGACCTTGAAGGAAGATCTGATCTGTAAATTTCCGTTCCTGTTAAAAAGAAATAAATTCCCTTGTTTGACCTGGTAATATCCCATGTCGCTGCAGCGACATACACGACCATATACCATCTTAACTTTTTGAAGCTCTTTATCTTGTAGAATTATTTGACGCTCATTTGGGTCAAATTCCAGGTATAGGTATTCTGAGAGACCTGCATCCATGACATCTTTAACTTCATCCTTTTTGAAATGGTATTTTACAACCAACTTGTCACCTTCAGTAATTTCTGGATATAATTTACCGATGCCATCTGTTTTAAGATTTAAGCTTGCGTTTTTTATCACTTCAAAGGTGCAGTCACCGCCATCAGGGCAGTTGATATGAGGAGGAGGTATAAGGTTTTTTTCTCCATCTTCCTGATCTTTCTGAACCCCGCAGGACGCATAAAACAGCAACGAAAGAATGATAAATAGTAACCTCATGAAAATTATTTGTTTAGATCAGTTAAACGATAGTTTAGATTAAATACTTCTTGAATTTGTTAATGTAAATATGCTAATAAATTTCTTAAGCGGACTAATTGTCTTCTTATTAATCCTCAGCCATCTTAAAATGCCGAGCAAGGAATATTTGGTCAAAGGTTGAAGAGGCAAAAATAGGTATTCCTCTGATTCAAAGAAAGACACTTATGAAAAAACACAACATTTATGTCTTGCTCTAAATTCTGAAAGGCTCTTAAACTATAATATCATACAGGGTGTTGGCCCGTTTTTGCAGCGTTTTAGCCTATTGATACAGGGATTTTAGTTGTTTTAGGCATACAAATATTTTTCAATAGTTATTTGTGTTTTTCACACTATAATAGATGTGTATAATTAAGAACTAATTAATGCTGAATTAGTATTTAAAAAATTCATATTTTTGTGAACCTTCATAATTAATTAGGTTGTAGAATGAGTAAAAATTACTTCAAGTTATTTACGTTTGCCCTGTTAATCTTTTCTAATGTTCTTTTTGCTCAGCAAGGGAATTTATGGTCGAGAATAAATGAGTCTTCTATTAATAGCTCAGAAATTCAAAGAAAAGTTAAACTTAAAAAGCATCAAACCTTTTCGTTGAATTTTCAGGAATTTGGGAAGGAGTTGAAATCAGCTCCAGCCAGAGAGGTTTTTTCGGGTAGGTCCTCATTTAAAATGGCCTTTCCTGACAAGAACGGTAATTTAGTCACCTTTTTGATAAAGCAGGCTTCCGTAATGCATCCTGATTTAGCGAAACAATTTCCAAATAACAGGTCTTATGTTGGCGTCAGCCAAAAAGATAATTCAAAAAGAATACGTTTTAGTGTTAATGAGCTTGGATTATATGCGATTATTATGGATGTTAATGGGGGCGTACAATACATCGAACCACTTACCAAAGACAAAATAAATTATAAAATTTACGATAGGAATGATTTAGAATTCCAACAGGATTTCCAGTGCCTAACCGAAAATATACAAGGGAATTTTCAAGAGGGATCGGCCTTTAAAGTGGCCGATGATGGCAAATTAAGAACCTATAGACTGGCGCTTGCCGGAACCGGAGAGCATTCAGAATATCATATAAATGAGCAAGGCGTAGGTGACGGAACCGATGAGGAGAAAAAAGCAGTGGTTTTAGCCGCGATGACGGTAGCTCTAACTAGAATAAATGCCCTTTATGAAAATGATCTGGCAATTAGTTTACAGCTGGTTGCAGACAACGCTGACCTTATATTTTTGGATCCGGATGCAGATCCTTATGATAATTTTGATGCCGTAGCCATGCTTAGTGAGAATCAGACTACCTGTGATGATGTGATTGAAACAGGTAATTATGACATTGGCCATGTTTTTAGTACAGGTTCAGACGGAGTGGCAACACTTAAATCAGTCTGTGTTAGTGGTATTAAAGCTAGAGGTGTAACGGGCTCTCCTATTCCAGAAGGAGATGATTTTTATTATGATGTTGTAGCTCATGAAATGGGACATCAGTTTGGAGCCAATCATACCTTTAATGGAGATGACGGAAGCTGCGGTCAAGCCGGTCAAAGAATTCCGGAAAAAGCGGTTGAGCCCGGCAGTGGAACAACTATAATGGCTTATGCGGGTTATTGCTCCTCACAAAATGTGCAGGCACATAGTGATATTTACTTTAACATTATTAGTATAGAGGAAATCAGCGACAATATTATCAATGGGACTGGAGCAAATTGTCCCGTTGAAACCGATCTTGTTCTCAATAATAATGCTCCGGTTGCCAATGCCGGATTAGATTTCACTATCCCAAAGGGAACACCTTATAAACTTGTAGGAGAAGGCAGTGACGCCGATGGAGACCCCATTTCCTTTTGCTGGGAACAGGTTGATAATGGGATAACAGATGTGCCTCCAAGTGCTACTGCAACTAGTGGCGCTTTATACAGATCCCAAGTTCCTGTTACGAATAATGAACGTTATTTACCCCATTTAAATACTTTGGTCACTGGTTCGATTTCATCAACATGGGAAGTTACTCCGGAGGTTGCTAGGGAAATGAATTTTATGCTAACAGTAAGAGATAACAATATTGAAGCAGGTCAGAAAGCTTTTGATGATCTTAAAGTAACGGTGACAAACGCTGCAGGCCCATTTTTGGTAACAACGCAGAACACTGTTGATGTGGTATGGACACCAGGAACCCAAGAAACTATTTCATGGGATGTAGCGGGAACGGATGGAAACGGAATAAACGTTACACAGGTAAATATTTTGCTTTCTACAGATGAAGGAGAAACTTTTTCGACTACTCTGGCCACTAATGTTCCCAATGATGGAACCCAAACAATTACTGTTCCTGATTCAAAAGCGCCACTGTGTTTTATCATGGTTGAAGCTATAGGGAATCATTTCTTTTCAATGAATACCAAAAGTTTTTCCATTGGTGAATTCAATAAAATTTGCAATAGCTATGTTTCCGATGATACTCCTATAGCCATTCCAGATGATGATGAAACCGGTGTGTCATCGGTAATTGCGGTTTCTGAAAATGTTAGCATTGAAAATATTAAGGTTCGCCTGATTAATGATTCCAATCCTTCTATGGAAACACCTGGCATTACACATACTTACCTTGGTGATTTAACAATGAGCCTTGAAAGCCCACAAGGTACGGTTATAGAATTATTAGTTAATAAATGTGATGCCAGAGAAGACATTCAAGCTGTTTTTTCGGATGAAGGAATTGAATTAACAGCGTGTAATGTCAGTAATCCTGGAATAACCGGAATAATAAAACCATCACAAGAATTTACAGGGTTTAATGGTGAAAATTCTCAAGGCAACTGGACCTTGAAGGTAGTTGATGAAGGCGCTGCGGATACGGGGTTTTTAGAATCCTGGAGTTTGGAAGTTTGTAGTTCAGAGGCTGTTTTGGGAGTGAATAATTATGTATTTGATGATTTTAACGTTTATCCCAATCCTTCAAACGGTAATTTTAAGGTGACCTTCCGTTCAGATGACACTGGAGACGTGGATATTGTGGTATATGACCTCTTAGGTAGAAAAATAGTTGACCGAACTTATAAAAATCAACTCAATAGTTTTGAACAGAACATGAGCCTGGAACAACTTGCAGGAGGAATTTACATTTTAAGCGTAAAAAGGGCTAACAAGATGTCTTCTCATAAGATCAGAATTAAATAATATTGATTGATAAAACTATCATCATTTTTTGCAGAATTCACATTTTTGCCCTAAAAATTAAGTGAAATTCGAAAAAAATTGTACTTTGCCGCCATTCTAACTTACACAAATTTAATTTATGAACAAGATATTAGTCGTAATCTCGCTATTTTGCGGAGTGCTGATGTTTGGACAAAATACTGTTACCGGGACGGTAACAGATGTCGACACGGCAGAACCTGTACCAGGAGTAAATGTAAAAATCCTGAGTAAATCAATTGGTATCGCCACTGATTTTGACGGAAACTTTACACTTAAAGTAAATGAAGATCTTCCTTTCAGTTTGGAAATAACTGCGGTTGGATATGAACTTCAGGTTGTTGAAGTGACAGAAGCAGACCAGGTCCTTGAAATTAAAATACAAGAAAGTCATACTTCGCTTGATGAAGTTGTGGTTTCGGCATCAAGGACGCCGGAAAAAATTCGGGAATCACCTGTTACTATTGAACGTATAGGAATTCGTGAGATAAAAAGTACGACTTCGCCAAGTTTTTATGAAGGATTGGAGAATTTGAAAGGTGTAGACGTAAACAGAGGAAGTTTAACCTTTAACTCAGTCAATACCCGTGGTTTTGCTACATTTTCAAATGAAAGATTCGTACAATTGGTTGACGGAATGGATAATGCTTCTCCTGCCCTAAATTTTGTTTTGGGAAATCTTATAGGCTCCAATGAACTTGATTTGCAAAGTGTTGAAATAATACCTGGGGCGGCTTCCGCTCTATATGGTGCAAATGCATTTAATGGTATTTTGTTTATGACTACAAGAAACCCTTTCGATGATCAAGGGGTAAGTGCTTATGGAAGAACAGGTTTAACCATGCAGAAAGCTGCTGGGGATCATGTGTATTACGATGTTGGCGTGAGATATGCTAAAGCTTTCAGTGAAAAATTTGCGCTTAAAGCCTCAATCTCTTATATGAAAGGAACAGACTGGTATGCAGATGATACTAGCGAATATAATAATGACAACACTTCGGTTGGTGAACCAGATGACATTTTGGCCTACAGATCGAGTCCGTCTCATGATGGAATAAATATTTATGGTGATGAGGCAACTCTTGGGGCTCAGAATACAGATCTTAACGAAGTAGCTCAAAGTTTGGAAGCTATGGGCCTTGCACCACCTGGATCAAGTAGTTTGGTTCCTGCTGTTAATGTGGGGAGAACCGGATACCTTGAGCAAGATTTAACTGATTATAATGCGGAGAGTTTGAAGTATGATTTGTCTTTACATTACAGACCTAAAGGAGATGATTTGGAAATCATATTTAATACGAAGGGAGGTTATGGATCAACCATTTACCAAGGAACCAACAGGTATCAACTTAAAAATTTCCTCATGCAACAGTATAGACTTGAGATCAGAAATAAGGATTTTTTTGTTAGAGCTTATATGTCAACAGAAGACGCAGGTGATTCATATGATATGCGATTTACCGGGATAAACATAGCTAAGTATGGAGCTACAACATGGTTTGGAACTTATGCCGGAGGATACATTGCTGCAACATTGGCTGGTGCTAATGATGAACAGGCTCATCAGCAAGCAAGGACTTTGGCAGACTCGGACCCAACTACAACTCCTGTACCTGGATCGCCACTTTTTAATGAATTATTTGATGAAATTACCTCAGATGGTAATTTGGAGACTGGTTCTAAATTCATTGATAAAACGAGCATGTATGTAGGTGAAGGTAATTATAATTTTGCCAGATTACTGGATGATAAATGGGACCTGCAGGTTGGAGGATCATATCGTCGCTATTCTTTGAATTCTGAGGGAACCATTTTTACCGATTATGACGGTCCAATTAATTATTCTGAATACGGAGCCTATG
>JAUXCI010000155.1 GCA_030618945.1 Flavobacteriaceae bacterium | reverse complement strand
TAAATAAGCAAAACAGGAACAGAAAACCAAGTATCTTTTTCATCGTTTCTATATTTGGAATTATTCAACAAAAATAAAATCGTTATAGAACTTTTCCCAAGCCCCGAACAATGCAAAGAATGCTGTATGAGAATCCAGTTGGTCTCCTGTTCTGGGGCCGCTTACGGCTGTGCCAAATACATTCCATTTATTATTATCACTATCCTTCATTACAATTGGAAACGCATCTTGTAAAGCTTCAAAGCTAGCATCTGAATCATTGATATATGAAGTGATGAAGTGTTCATTTTTATTGCCAATGATCAAGATTTTTTGATTTGTATTATTCAGTTTTTTCAACTCTGTGACATTGTCAAAGTCGTCATAATGAAAAATATAAACTTTATCTTCTTTACTAAATTCTGATAAGATTATCCCATAAACCAAATCCCCTATTTTTACATCTTTTTTCTTGCTTGGAATAGATCGGTTTTCATTTGAAATACTTGTGTTTGTTAATACTTTGGCTTCTGGGAAATTTTTTGTGACAGTTTTCCATGGCATCTCAACAAAATTAAAAGTAGTGTTGTATTGTCCTGAATAGGGACCTTTTATACATTTCACCAGCATTTGCGACCAAAAACTTTGGCTGACTTCATCAATAAGGACAACATTGTCATGTAGTAAATACCCGGATGCTCTTAAAATGAAATTTTCGTTTTGAAAATCCCTGTTTATTACTACCGTACTTTGAGTAAGAGGGCAATAGGTCATAGAATATGATCGTTCATTGATCTTATCATTAATCGATTCATAAGGAATCATATACTGATATGGATAAACCCGTATTTCATCATCCATACTAATTACCGCAACAAGCGATTCATCACCGATGAATTCTGTGTTTTTGACTAAAGAGAAAACAGGGTCTTTGGCAAGGGCAAAAGGAATTCCGGATCCATTGACGTTCCCGCTTGGAACGATCCAGTCAAATTCATCACCCGAAGGAATAAAGCCATTGATATCGTTCAATTGACTGGAATCCTCGCTGCAAGAGTATAAAACAACAATAAACAAAAACAGTAGGCTAAAATTCTTCATCTTGTAAGTTTTGGAAGTAGACGATTTTAATCAATTCAACTTACAAGAATGACAATAAAGAATTTATTCTAAATCATTTGGACTTAGCTTACAACTGTCCTGTGACCCATTTATAGATGTCATTTCCGTTTGCAAACAGCAACAGCGAAATAAGGATAATGAATCCTGTAACTTGAGCATATTCTAAAAATTTATCACTTGGTTTTCTACCACTGATGATTTCAAACAGGGTAAAGACCACGTGCCCTCCATCAAGGGCTGGGATAGGTAGTAAATTCATAAATCCAAGCATTATGGAAAGCAGGGCGGTAATGCTCCAAAACGCTTGCCAGTCCCATGATGCAGGAAAAATATTTCCAATGGTTATAAAACCTCCAAGGCTTGTAGCTCCTTTTTTGGTAAAGACATATTTAAATTGGCCCATATAATCCTTTAAGGTCCAATAAGCTTTGGAAAATCCAGGGGCTATACTTTCGGTAAAACCATAATCCTTGTGGCTAACCGTAATAACATCCTTGCCAGAAGGATATACACCTAATTTTTGATCCTCACCCGGTATGATCATAAAGGTTTTGGCAATGCCATCTCTGTTTACAATGATTTCGATTTCACTGTTTTTTGGATTTTGAATCACCATTTCGACAAACTCATCCCAAAATAAGATCTCCTTACCATTCATCTCAGTTACAATGTCTCCTTTGACTAATCCTGCAATTGCTGCCGGCGTTTCGGGAATTACACTATCCAATACAGCCTTATACCTTGGGATAAATGGCTTCAAATTACCACTTTGCCACATTCTCAGGCCAATATTCTCGGGCAAATCTATAAGAGCAGTATTGCCATCAGAATGTTCAACTTCAATATTACGGGTTTCTCTTAAGAACAATTGTTTATTAACATCTAACACATTAAATGGTATTTCACCATTGATTTTTAATATCTTATCTCCATCTTTAAAGCCCAGCTCTTCAAAAACCTCATCAACGTAAAAACCATCTTTTACATCATCAACAGAAACATAATTTTCACCCCATACGTTGAACATCAGAATATAAATTAAGATACCCAGAAGAAAGTTTACTGTTACGCCACCTAGCATTATGATAAGTCTTTGCCATGCTGGCTTAGAGCGAAATTCCCAGGGCTGCATTGGTTGTGCCATCTGATCTTTGTCCATGCTTTCATCAATCATACCAGATATTTTGACATAACCCCCAAGTGGGATCCAGCCTATTCCATATACGGTATCTCCAATTTTCTTTTTAAAAATAGAGAACTTATAATCAAAAAAGAGGTAGAATTTTTCAACTCTCGTTTTAAATAGTTTGGCCGGAATAAAGTGCCCCAGTTCATGAAGTACGATCAGTAATGATAAACTCAGTAAGAACTGTGTAATTTTTATAAAGATTTCCATGGATGAATTTCAAATTTTTGCGAGGACAAATGTACACTTTATGCGCAATATTAGGAAACGAGATCATTAATTGTTATAAATAAATTATTTTTTTAAAATCGTTTTGTGCAATGATCCCATATCTGTATCTATGACAAGCAAGTGAATACCGAATTTCAGCTTATTCAGTGCAATGATTCTATCGGGATTTTCTTTTTCAAGGACTTTTTCACCCAGAACATTATAAATGGTGATTTTAGTCACTTCAAAATGCTCCTGACCATCAATAGTCAATAAATTACTTACAGGATTAGGATAAACGGTTACACTACGATTCAGGGTTTCTTCATCCATGCCAAGAACTGCGCCATTGTTTTTTGATATCAATTGAGTTTCAGGGTCAACCTGTATAGAAATAACGTCGAAATCCAATTGCAGTACAAAGGTTTGTTTATCTTCAGAAACTTCAAGACGCAACATTTCTGATCTTCCCCCTGATCCGTATACGGTTACTGGTAGAGGCATTTCAAAAAATGATACGGAGGAATGTGATTGACTTTGATTGACTTGAAAATGAATGGTTTTATCAGTATCATTTTGAGACCAGATTACTTGATACTGAGGATAGCCTTCTCCGTAGAACCAATCATTAAAAAACTCATTTAGATTTTCTCCACTTGTCAATTCCAAATGGCCCTGTAAATCGGTTGTTTGAGCGTATGAATAAGCCAGTTTTGGGTCGGCGAGGTAATTCTTAACCCCATTAAAAAAAGCTTCGTCTCCAAGTTTGTATCTAAGCATGTGCAGTATCATGGCACCTTTCTTATAGGTTAATCGACTGTTGAAAATACGGGATACCGAAGTCGTATCACTTACGAAAGTTGATCCAGAACTTTGTGAAGTAATATTGTTTACAAGTGATTTGCGCCATTTGGTAAAAGTCGCATTTCCATCGAAATTTTCATATACAAGCCCGTCAAGATAAGTGGCAAAACCTTCATTGAGCCAAATGTCTTCCCAGCTGCCACAGGTAATTTTATTGCCAAACCATTGATGTGCGAGTTCGTGTGCGATCAAGCCGCGACTCCATCCTCCCATAAAAGTCATAGTTGTATGTTCCATGCCGCCTCCCCAACCAAATTGAGCATGGCCATATTTCTCATCAGCAAAAGGATACATTTCAAAAAGGGTGTTGTATAAGTTCATTATATCCGGAGTTACCGCAGTACTGCTCTTAGCAAAATTCAGGTTTTCGGGATAAACATAATTGACTATATCGAAATCCAGCGTACTGTTATCTTTATAGACCTCATAGTTTGTTACAGCTATGGCAATTAAATAAGCTGGAATAGGGTACCGATGCCTCCAATGTGTGAGTATTTGCCCTCCATCGATTGTTTCAGATAGCAATAGCCCGTTTGACGCTGCCTTATAGGCAGACGGATGCTTAATAAACACATCTATTGAATCTATTTTATCAATGAGGTCTTGCTTACATGGCCACCAACCTTTGGCACCATAGGGTTCTGAAAGTGTCCATAAAACCGGAGTAGCGTTATTCCCATGTGTATTGACCTCAAAGGAACCAAAACCTGAACTTACAGGATTTCCGCTATAGGTAATGGAAAGAGAATCCAGCACATTTTGTTTTTGAGTCAATGGCAAATTTATGATGAGTTCATCCTTATCATTTTGTGAAAAGGATAAATCCAACGATCTCTGACTAACCTTTGAAACGGTTAAATTGCTGGAAAGATCGAAGGTAATTTGATCCATATCCTGAAGGGCATTGAAATAAGAAGTCACTTTGCCATTGATCTCTGCTTTTGATGGATCTACTTCCCATTCAAGACGATGGTATTTTATATCGTAATTAACAGTGTTTGGATTGGCTTTATAAGACAGTTTCTCAGAGGCATTTTTCTGCTCTGATTTAACGATCCCCTCCATATAATCCAGTTTACTGGAATCAGTATGTTGACTGTATCCCGACAAGGAAAATAAAACACAAATATGGAGTAATAAGTACTTCATAAATATTAAATTTGTTTTGGTTTTTTTCGCAATTTTTAAGGAATCTCAAAGATACAAAATATGTATTTAATCGAATTTTTCAAAAAATCTAAGTCTACTTTAATATTCTTATTGTTTTTTACAATAGTATTTGTCCCTATACTTTATTTCCTCGTAAAACCCAAAAGTCAACTTCCTGTTTATAATCCGGTAGATGTAAACCCAAGATTAGTGGATGACGCAGTAAAGCACATCAGTAGAGATCACAAAATTTCCGATTTTCAACTTGTGAATCAAAACGGAGACACAATTACACAAGCGAATTTTGAAGATAAAATTTATGTCGCTGATTTCTTTTTTACAAGATGTCAAACCATTTGTCCAATCATGGCAGTAAACATGTCTGAATTACAGGAATATTATAAAAACGATGATGACTTGAAATTTTTATCTCACTCGGTAACGCCAATTATAGACAGCGTTTCGGTATTGAGGGAATATGCCGATAAGCAAAAGGCTATACCGGGAAAATGGGAAATAACCACGGGTAAAAAAGCACATATCTATGAACTGGCAAGAAAATCTTATTTTGCGGTTTTGGATGAAGGAGATGGGGGAGATCAAGATTTTATTCATACTGAACAATTTGTTCTTGTGGATAAAAATAAACAGATAAGAGGTTTCTATGACGGCACTGATGCCGACGAAATTGAAAGAATAATCAAGGATATTGAGGTCTTGAAATCGGAAGAATAATCAATTCATTTATAACATCTTTTATTTTTAGTTTAGTGATAAATATCATATATAAAAGGATTATTTTGTGTAATTTCGCATAGTATTTATAATTAATCTAAATAAAAATTGGAAACCAGTATTGCAAGTTTAAGGGTAGGGGAAAGAGGAATTATTGAAGATATTTCTTTTGATGATATACCCTTGTCCCTTTTAGAAATGGGGTGTTTGCCGGGAGAAAGTGTTGAGTTGCTTCAAAGAGCTCCACTACACGATCCATTATACATTCGTGTAAATGGAAGCCATTTAGCCATAAGAACGGAAACGGCAGCTCAAATATTGATTACCAAAGAATAGTTAATGCCTAATCATAAAGCCATAAAGGTCGCTTTAGTGGGTAATCCTAATACAGGAAAAACATCCTTATTCAATCAACTTACGGGTCTTAATCAAAAGGTGGGTAATTACCCGGGGATAACCGTGGATAAAAAAGTTGGGAAAGCCCAGCTATCAGAACAAATATTTGCCTCCATCGCTGATCTTCCAGGAACCTATAGTATAAACCCCACCACCATTGATGAAAATATTGTGTTGCAGACCTTGCTTGACCAGGCACATGACGATTTTCCGGATGTTATTGTAGTCGTAGCCGATATTGAAAATATCAAAAGAAATCTCTTGTTGTATTCTCAGATCAAAGATCTCAAAATCCCAACTATTTTGGCCATTAATATGTCGGATCAAATTAGTAAAAAAGGAATTGAAATTGATCTGGACTTACTAAAAAAAGAATTGAAAGGTGAGGTTGTTTTGATAAGTGCGCGCAAGAATCTCGGTATTGATAAACTGAAAGAAGCAATTCTTAGTTTTAAGTCATTGGATATATCTTCATTGGCGCATATATCCAAGAGAATTGATGCTTCATATTTTCAGGAAATCCAAGATAAGTTTCCCCAGATCTTTTTATATAAACTATGGCTTTATATAACTCAGATGGACCATTATCATGATTTGGACGAAAGTCAAACGATTGTGATCAATGAATATAAGAAGGATAAGCTAAAGGTCAAGAAATACCAGCAT
>JAUXCI010000237.1 GCA_030618945.1 Flavobacteriaceae bacterium | reverse complement strand
TAAAGTTGAGGATCTTGACGGAATCAAGGGCTTTAATTCTAATGGCTATGGCTATGATGCGAATTTGTCAACAGAAACGGAATTGGTTTTTACGAGGTAATGATTCAATGCTGAAATGCTACAATGCTGAAATGCTACAATGTTCTTAAAACTGAAATGCTACAATGTTCTTAAAACTGAAATGCTACAAGGCTGAAATGCTACAATGTTCTTAAAACTTATTGATTCTGCCTTAAGCTATATAGATTATTTCCGAAACTCGAAACCATTCTCTTGTGAGGTGATCGGAGCTGAGGTGATGGGAAGTGAGGTGATGAGCTTCACTTTCAACTTTTCAAACTCGTCCAAAACTCTAAACCCGAAACTCATTAGTTTCTGGATTCGACTTTAACAGGTGTACTCAAGTTATTGTTTTTACTAACGGCGATAATAACAAATGTTTTTGATTCTTTGACGTCTTTTCTAGCTAAAGTTAATTGATTCTCACCCGTTATCGCAATAATATTAGCGGATTGATTAAGGTTTATGACTTCGTTATTACTGAATTTGTACACTAAATATTTGACGGCTTTGTTTTCAATATTCTCTGGAATAGTTTCCCAATGCAACAGATATTCTTTGTTTTTTAATTTTTCCAGTTGAGCCTTAACAACCGCTGCCGGGGTATAACTAACGTTTTTATTCGAAATAGGCATAAGCACAGGGTTCTTATAATATTTGCTTCTCAGTATCTCGTCAATTTTAAACGGGTTCTCAACAAAGGATTTTGCACTAAAAAAAGCACTTCCCTGAATCTGACTAGTACTTCTGTTGAGTTTTATCTGTTTTTCAATTTCAGTTGGAGTTACCTGCATCCAGGATTCATCCTCTTTTTTTTCACCCAATCGATACATGCCCTGTCCGATGTATAGCTTAGTGCCAAATGAATTATCGGCCCACCAATGGACAACAGTCTTATAATCCACTTTGTCGTGGCCAATATGCCAATATGCCTGAGGAAGTATATAATCAATCCAACCATTCTTTATCCAGAATAATACATCTGCATACAAATTGTCATAGTTTGTTTGGCCAGCATCAGTAGATGATCCTCTTTGGTCTACATTACTATTGCGCCAAACTCCAAAAGGGCTAATGCCAAATTGCACCCATGGCTTTATGGTTTTTATGGTTTGAAATAATTCTTTTACAATTAAGTTGACATTGTTTCTCCTCCAGTCGTCCAGATGATCCGGGTAAAATCGGCCACCGTAATCCTTAAAAGTAGTCTGATCAGGAAACGCTTCACCTTTTATCGTATACGGATAAAAATAATCATCAAAATGTATGGCATCGATATCGTAATTCTGAACAATGTCAGTTACCACTTTATTTGTATAGGCACGTACTTCAGGAATACCAGGATTAAAATATTTATTCTTTCCATAGTTTAAAAACCATTCAGATTTTTCATAAGTAAGTGGAAACGGATTGGATTGGAAGTCCTGATAATTTATAACGGCACGATAGGGATTAAGCCATGCGTGAAATTCCATACCTCTTTTATGTGTTTCGTCTATAATAAAAGCCAAAGGGTCGTAATAAGGGCTTGGTGCCTTGTTATTAGTACCTGTCAAATAGGAAGACCAAGGTTCGTATTTGGAATTATAAAAAGCATCAGCTGCAGGCCTTATCTGAAATATTATGGTATTAAAATTAAGGTATTGGAAAAGATCCAATAGGTTTAAGATCTCTTTTTTTTGTTGCAGGCTGCTTAAATTTTTCTGACTGGGCCAGTCAATGTTTCCAACCGTAGCTATCCAAACTCCTCTGAATTCTCGAGCTAAGGTTTCTTGAGAAAATATATAATGAACCTGAAGGAAGAAAATAATGATAAATAAATATGATTTCAAAATGGCTTGTAATAAATATGATCTCTCAAAAATAGGTTCTTCTATGACAATTCACAAAACAAAATTGCCTAAATCTTGTGAGACAAATATAGTTTGTAAGTCATATGATGACGGTCAATTATGTCAGTATGTCATTAAATAATGTCAAAAGATGACAAAACTCAAAAAAAAACGCAATGGCATAATCATTGACTATAACGTATCAATAAATAGAAATAAAAATTAAAATATAATATTATGAATAAGATAATTGGAATAGATTTAGGTACTACCAACTCCTGCGTTTCAGTAATGGAAGGGAGTGAGCCGGTTGTAATTCCTAATGCGGAAGGAAAAAGAACAACGCCTTCTATTGTTGCTTTTGTTGAAGGTGGTGAAAGAAAGGTTGGAGATCCTGCAAAACGTCAGGCAGTGACTAACCCGACAAAAACCATATATTCAATCAAAAGATTTATGGGGAATAAATTTTCTGAATCGAAAATGGAAGCAGAAAGAGTTCCTTATAAAGTGGTAAAAGGAGATAATGACACCCCAAGAGTTGATATTGACGGGAGACTGTATACGCCTCAGGAAATATCGGCCATGGTGTTGCAGAAAATGAAGAAGACTGCTGAAGATTATTTGGGAACAGAGGTAAAGGAAGCTGTAGTTACGGTTCCGGCTTATTTTAATGATGCCCAAAGACAAGCCACTAAAGAAGCTGCAGAAATTGCTGGATTAATAGTGAGCAGAATCATTAACGAACCTACAGCTGCTGCTTTAGCTTATGGTTTGGATAAAGCAGGACATGACAAAAAAATTGCTGTATATGACCTTGGAGGAGGTACTTTTGATATCTCTATCCTGGAAATTGGAGATGGTGTTTTTGAGGTATTGTCAACCAATGGTGATACGCATTTAGGAGGAGATGATTTCGATCAGGTTATTATTGATTGGCTTGCAGAAGAATTCATGAAAGAAGAGAACATGGATCTTAGAAAAGATCCTATGGCTTTACAGAGATTAAAAGAAGCTGCTGAAAAGGCCAAAATTGAGTTATCGTCTAGTACTCAAACAGAGATCAATTTACCTTATGTAACTGCTACTGCTTCGGGGCCTAAACACCTTGTTAAGACTTTGACCAGAGCAAGCTTTGAAAAATTATCGAACACCTTGATTAAAAGATCAATGAGCCCGGTAAGTGCAGCCCTTAAAGATGCAGATCTTAAAACCTCTGATATTGACGAGATAATATTGGTTGGTGGTTCTACCAGAATGCCAAGAATCCAGGAAGAAGTTGAAAAATTCTTTGGAAAGAAGGCTTCAAAAGGAGTAAATCCGGATGAGGTTGTGGCCATTGGAGCTGCTATCCAGGGTGGAGTACTTACTGGTGATGTTAAAGATGTATTGCTTCTTGATGTTACGCCTCTTTCCTTAGGAATTGAGACAATGGGTAACGTATCCACAAAATTGATAGAGTCAAATACCACAATCCCAACAAAAAAATCACAGGTATTCTCAACAGCTGCTGATAATCAGCCTTCAGTTGAAATCCATGTGTTACAGGGAGAAAGAGCCATGGCAGCGGATAACAAAACCATTGGAAGATTTCATTTGGACGGAATTCCACCATCACCAAGAGGTGTACCACAAATTGAGGTAACCTTTGATATAGATGCGAATGGTATTATCAATGTGTCGGCTAAAGATAAAGGCACTGGTAAAGAGCATAATATTAGAATTGAAGCCTCTTCAGGATTGTCAGAAGATGACATTAAGAAAATGAAGGCTGATGCTGAAGCAAATGCTGACGCCGATAAAATGGCCAAAGAAACTGCAGAAAAAATTAATGGTGCAGATGCCATGATTTTTCAAACGGAGAGCCAGTTAAAAGAATTTGGAGAAAAACTTTCTGAAGATAAGAAAGCCCCAATTGAAAGTTCATTGACAGAGTTGAAAAAGGCTCATGAGTCTAAAGATTTAGCCTTAATAGATGCTGCAATGGAGAAAATCAATGAGGCTTGGAAAGCAGCTTCTGAGGAAATTTATAAAGCACAGCAAGATTCACAAGCTTCAGGTGCACAACCAGGACCAGATGCAAGCGATGCAGGAAATGGTGAAGCCACACAGGATGATGTCCAGGATGTGGATTTTGAAGAAGTTAAGGAAGACTAATTCTTTTAGAAATATGTATAAAGACCGTTACTCCTTTGGGGTAACGGTCTTTTTATTTGTTGAAACGCAGGTATACATCAGGAATACCTCTAATAGATTAAATTGACTTATTTGAGTCTTCTAAACATAAATCGGGTAAT
>JAUXCI010000007.1 GCA_030618945.1 Flavobacteriaceae bacterium | reverse complement strand
GATAAATGTCCTACACCACCCCCTAAAGTAAGCCCTCCTACACCTGTAGTAGAGATTATCCCAGCCGGAACGGCAAGGCCAAAGGGATGTGTGGCGTGATCAACTTCGCCCCATAAATTTCCTCCACCTACTCGTACAGTATTATCGGAAGTATCTACTCTGATATATTTAATGGCAGAAAGGTCAATAACGATTCCTCCATCACAAATTCCTAGTCCTCCACCATTGTGCCCGCCTCCTCTTACAGCTATCAACAGATTGTTTTCCCGACCGTAATTCACGGAAGCAATGACATCGGCCACGTCAACACATTTTATGATCATACCTGGCCGTTTATCAATCATTGCGTTGTACACTTTTCTTGATTCATTGTAATTATCGCTTTCGGGAAGAATTACTTCTCCACGAATTTGACCTGTAAAAACTTCAATTTTGGATTCCATAATTTGTATATTAAGATTTGTTAATTAGTATGATCTGAATTGCTTCCAATAAAAGTACCTCAATCTTATAGTTTAGATGTTAAACATTAGACCAATAAATAGTACAATTGACTCATTTAACCTTCAAAAAGGAGAATGATATCAATAATCAATTTGGGAAGGAAAGTAACAAATGGAAAACGAAAGAGTCGAAATTCATTTGACACCCTTAAAGGTAGTAATTTTTTTTAAATGAAAAATTACCGTCTAATTCACAAGGTATTATACAATTTTACCAGATTCCCGGAACTATAATTCTGCGTTTTTTGGGATAGGCTGCAAAATGATTTTTGTACCATTTATGATGATCCATTGCTCTTGGGAGTAGGTTAGCCGCGGTCCAGATTAAAAAGGACGCAGCTGGATAATTCCAGGCGATAATAGCGAAACCCGTCCATTGGATCAATTCCCCTAAAAGATTTGGGCATGAAATATAATTGAACAGAAATCCTTTGGGAATTTTATACCCTGTTTCTCCCGGCTTTCTCAAATGGATCAGGATATTGTCACTTATTTGATTAATTAAGAAACCAATAATAAACATTGAAATTCCGATATAGAAATGCCAATGACTAAAAGAAGCAATGGTATAAGTTTCATAATTAGCAAGGAAATAGCCATTCAATCCGGCATTGATGCAATTAAAAATGATGGCCGAACCTACAATAAGTAAAGGCATTTTTTTTCCTTGTGTTCTAATTCTAAAGGGATAAATAAAAGTTCTGTTGATATAATGAAAAATCCATAAAAAAGACAAAAGACTTGCATATAAAGATTGATCGGATGATAGATAAAAATACAAAAGAAGTAGCAAAGAAGGCGCCTCCATGATGATCCATCCTAGTTTGTTGGAAATTTGAGGCCCCCAACCCTTTTTAACGTGTCTTCCATAAGGGGCAGTAACAAATTGTAGCAGGATAAAAGAAGCGACTCCCACAACTGCCCAGATGATACAAATAAGGTTAAAAGTGTCTAGTGTCATTTCAATTATTTTCATTAAACCATATTATCAATTCCTCGATGGTATTCTTAATCGGTCTCGGTTGATGCCGTAATTCCTTGATTGCTCGAGAAAAATCCATTTTTTTAGGTGAAAACTTCAAGGTATATAAACTTTCTCTGCTTAGGGGCCATTTGAGTTTGAATAGTTTATCATACAAGTTAATTAGCGGCAAAATTAAAATCAGAAAATCAATGGGAATACTCAAAGGAATTTTAGTGGGATTGACCAATTTAGCCAATTCCTTCAGGCTTAGGTATTGCCCTCCAGTGAGGTAGATCCTACCCTTTTTACCCATTGAAATGCAATTTATTATCGTTTGAGAAAGATCCCTTACATCGATCATATTATAACCTCCATCTGTGATAAATGGAAGCTTGGCTCTATAAAGATCAAGTATAGTAAGCCCAAAACGGGAAGGGAGGTGGTCAGCGGGTCCAATAATTGCCGTTGGCCTGATGATACAGGCATCAAGATTATTTTTATCAACGGCACTTAATACGCGTTGCTCGGCGATGGCCTTGGTAAATGCATAATAAAATTTAGTATCCGATTTGTAAGGTCTGTTTTCATCAAAAAGGTCATCATCCAGAGAATCCTGTACCGCAGTGGATGAACTTATATATATGAATTTAATGTATCTTTCTGAACAAGCGTCTAGCAAATTGGACGTACCGGTAACATTAACATCATAAACGAAGTCCTGATCAAGTTCCCCTAAAGAAATGGCACTGGCGCAATGGATAACTGCAGCGCTGTTGTCGAGAAGGGACTTCAATTTTATTAGATCGGATAAATCACCTTGTACCCAGGTTAAATTTGGATGTTGATAAGGTATTTCTAAGTTTCTTTTTAAGGCTTTGACCTTCTTCCCTTGCTTCAACAGCATCTCGACGAGGTTCCTTCCTAAATGACCTGTACCTCCAGTGACTGATATGTATGTATTGCGGTTCAATGAATTTAATGTCCTTGTTATTGTTGTGAATTATTTGTTTTTGCTCGTATTGGAATCCATACTTCTTCTTCTGAAGCAGGATCATTTGCCTTGCTGTTTTCCGATATCAATTCAAAGTGTTCTCTATTGTCCAACTCATAATCAGAAGCAGGAAGCCATTGACCAAAAATGTATTGGGCGGTTTTAGGAAAGGATGATGATGGCCCTTTGTGAATAAAGATGGCGTATAAACCACCTTGTAAAACATATGAATTCAAGGTTTCTGGGATATTATTAAAATCGGAAACCTCAACAGCGGCCCATTTTGTAAATGTGGTGGATGGATTAAAATCCTTAAAATTAAGATGCTGATCATAAACCTGAATGCTGAAAAGATCATTTCCCATCTGGTTATTGACTTGCTTTCTAAGAGGCATAAAACCACTCCATAACTCAAAAGTCCGGTTTTCAAGCAAAGACATTTTAAGGGATTGTCCAAGCAATTTTTTCTCTTGTAGTTTTTCAATTCTGTTAAACATAATTAGAATTCAAGGGTTTTGGACTTGTAAAAGTCATCATCAAATAAAACCTGAGCATGTCCGCTAGGTTCGTCATAAGGGGCTTTAGGCAAAACCAATTAAAATAATATAGGCTCGGTTCATTTTTTAAAAATTTAGTTCTTTTAAGAGGGTGTAAAAACCCCAAGGTTTCTGAAAAGCTAAAGATATCAAATATTTAAATTCTTGACTTGCTGGTTAAAATGATTTTTCTAAAAAGTAATTGGCAAATTCAGCAAATGAATCAAAACTTTTATGGTATGAGTTACATTGCCCAAATCCATAGTTCATAAAAATAAAGGGAAGCTTAGCCTTGACACTCTGGTCCATGTCAGAAGCGGTATCGCCAATATAAACCGGAGATTTTAAATCGTGTTTATCGATGAGTAAACGAATATTTTCATGTTTAGATTTATAATTCTGGCCATGCGAAACAGAATCAACTATTAGCTTTTCTATTTTGGCAAATTTTATAAAATGTTTAATGGTATATTTTGGACAATTACTAACGATAAACAAACTGTATTTTTCATTTAGTCTCGGTAAATAGTCAAGTACGCCATCATACATTTTTCCTCCAATTTTGTCAATAAGATCATATTGAATTTCTACGATTTCCTCGTAGCCAATTGATCTTTCATTTGGAGAAAAATCAGGTAGTACTTTTTCTAAGAATTTGCTTTCTTCAAGACCCATTAGCGCATCCAGGTCAATTTTTTTAAGTTGTTTGTCTATTTGATGCCTTTCAAAATAGAGGTTCCAGGCTAGAGTATAGGTTTCAACCGCATCCCAGAGGGTACCATCCATATCGAATATTAACGCATCAGGACTTGTATTATGGTTTTCTTTAGTTTTCAAAGCCCCTCATAACCCGACCAGTAAAGTCCGTTGGGTGACTTCCTGACTTTTTCAACAATACTTCCCGTGTTGACAAGCCTTTGGCGCACCCTGTCAACCAAATATTCACTATAAGCCATAATATTAATATTTAAAAACCGATCAAAATCAAAAACTAATTTACAAAATAATGTCATTTAAAGAGTAGCGCATCAATCCAGAACACATTTTACACCACCCCTATCCATTTCAACGATGCATTCATTACAATGGTTACAAAGCGACTTTTCTATTTCGCCCTCTCCAAGTTTTTTTATAAAGTAAGGGTCATGGATCAAGGGTCTTGCAAGCGCAATGAAATTGAATCCGGCCTTGAGAATTTCTTCCATAGCTAGTTTTGAGTCAGCGCCACCAAGATATACCAAATCAAGTTTGACTTGTTGCCTGACCTTAATGGCTTGGGCTAAAAAAAAGTTTGAGCTGTAGCTATATTTTTTGACAATCATGGGCCCGAATAAAGCCATTGTTATTTTTTCAGCAATTGAAGTCCCATTTTTAATCATTCCTTTTAAAGGAATTTCACCCCTCATCAGATAAAAAGGAGTTTTACTGGTAAAACCACCGCTGAGTACAATTGCCGCACAGCCCATTTGTTCAAGCATTTTAGAAACATAAATGCAGTCTTCTATAGAAAAACCTCCTTTAAGGCCGTCACTTAGGTTTAGTTTTACCAATACAGTAAATTTTGTTCCCAATGCGGCAATAACTTCTTTCAATACCTCCAAAGGGAAGCGGCTTCTGTTTTCAATACTCCCTCCGTAGGCATCTTTTCTTTTGTTGGTTAAAGGGCTAAGAAACTGACTTAATAAATACCCATGCCCCATATGAATTTCTACAGCATCAAAGCCTATTGATTTCAACCGTTGGGCGCTATTAGCAAAGTCCAACGCAACTTTCTTCATGTCACTTTTTGTCATGGGCTTAGAAAACATGAGCCCCGAAAGTGAGCCATAAGCATTGAACAGCTTGCTTGGGGCAAGCAATTTTTTTATTTTTTTATTTTTAGAAAAATAGCCGCAATGAGTAAGTTGCATAGATGCTTTCCCTCCCGCAAGATGAACTTTATCAGCTAGTTCCTCTAATGACTTAAGGCTATGATCGTTGATATACATTTGATCAGAAAAGGTTCTGGCTTCTGCTGAAACCGCACCATAAGAAACAGTAGTTAAACCCACACCTCCTTTGGCAAGTTCTACATGATGATCAATGAGTTTTTGGTTGGGGATACCATCATCATTCATACCTTCAAAAGCGGCAGATTTAATAAAGGAATTTTTAAGAACAAGGCTCGAGTGGCCAATTCTTTTTTCCAGATAGGCATCAGCCAGGGTTTTAGTATTTTTTGCTCCTATAGTCATTTTTGTTAAAGCAGATCATTATAAATTTGAGTCTTTCAATAAAAAACTAATCAGTGTTTTTGTCTGGTAAAATACGAGGACTCCAAATTTCATAAATGGGCTTGCCTTTACTGCTCTTTCCACTGTGGTGCCATTCATTTTCTTTTATTTCATAGTTAAAAGAGAGAGAAGCACCTACCCTGCTGTTATCTCTGGAAAAGAATGCAATCTCTTCAGTGTATTTTCCGTTTTTGGCAGTATAAGTTCCTCCTCCAGTACCAGAGAACTTTCCTGTTTCCGTATTATAAGCGATCCATTGAAATCGTGTTTTTGAAAGTATTTTCATCGTTTTACGAGGACCATTCTTTCTACGGTTCGTTTTACCATCAACCACTCTTCCACTAAAAAGCCAGGCACCGGCAAGATCACCTGATTCCCCATGATCTATTCTTGTCCATATTTTTTCATCATTCTCAAAAGTGATGGTGTCACCTTTGAGCTCAAAAATAACATCTCTTGAAGTGCCTACTTCTGTACTATCAGATGATGAAAATTCAGTTGTCAGTGTGAACATATTTTTGTTAACCGTCCAGGAACCACCAAAAGTTTTAATGAATTCATTCGTTTTGACATTGTAAAAAGTCTCTGCCAGATATCCATCCATTACAATGGTTGTTACCGTTATTATTTCACCGTCTTCATCAGTAAAAGAAGAGGTCCACGCGCCTTGAATGTCCTTATTACTACTAGTTTTTGATGATTTTTCAACCCCACTAAAAAACAAGACGAATAGGATCAAAAACAAAAAATTTGTGTTTTTCATAATAGATATGTTTAAATGCAATTGATCGTTATCAGACTAAAATTAAGTAAAGGCAGCTATTCCTGTTATATCCATCCCAGTGATTAAAAGGTGAATATCGTGAGTGCCTTCATAAGTTATTACTGACTCCAGATTCATCATATGCCTCATAATTGAATAGTCGCCTGTAATTCCCATTGCTCCCAGGATCTGTCTTGATTCTCTCGCAATATTTAATGCCATTTCCACATTATTCCTTTTTGCCATAGAAATCTGGGCCGATGTTGCCCGGTTTTCATTTCGCAGAACGCCTAACCTCCATGTTAGCAATTGGGCCTTTGTAATTTCCGTGATCATTTCAGCAAGTTTCTTTTGTTGTAGCTGAAACCCGGCAATAGGTTTTCCAAATTGAGATCTTTCTTTGGCATATCTCAAGGCCGTATCATAACAATCCATGGCCGCTCCAATTACCCCCCATGCTATACCGTATCTCGCCGAATCAAGGCAACCAAGAGGTGCCCCAAGACCGCTTTTATTTGGGAGCAAATTTTCTTTAGGAACCTTGACGTTATCAAAGATCAACTCTCCGGTAGCCGACGCCCTCAACGACCACTTGTGATGCGTTTCTGGTGTGGAAAATCCTTCCATTCCCCTTTCCACGATCAAGCCATGAATTCTGCCTTCTTCGTTTTTTGCCCATACTACGGCGATGTCTGCAAAAGGAGAATTGGATATCCACAACTTGGCTCCGTTAAGAAGATAATGATCGCCCATATCTTTAAAACGGGTTTCCATTCCACCTGGATTGGAACCGTGATTAGGCTCGGTAAGACCGAAACATCCAATGAATTCACCCGATGCAAGTTTTGGTAAATATTTCTGCTTTTGATTTTCATCTCCATACTTCCATATTGGGTACATCACAAGAGAAGATTGAACGGAAGCCGTAGAACGGATTCCTGAATCGCCCCTTTCGATCTCTTGCATGATCAATCCATATGAAATTTGATCTAATCCTGCTCCTCCGTATTCTTCAGGTATATATGGGCCGAAAGCACCGATTTCGGCAAGACCTCCGAGTAGTTGACTGGGAAATTTAGCTGCCTGAGCGGCATCTTCAATTATGGGAGACACTTCTCTTTTAACCCATTCCCTGCATGTATCCCTAACAAGTTTGTGTTCTTCGGTCAAGAGTTCATCAAGAAGGAAATAGTCTGGAGCTTGGAATTGATCAGGAGACATACGTGTTTTTATAAAGTTAGTAAAACAAATTTACAATTATTGGATTGATAAAAACAACAGGCACATACTTTTAAATTCATAATGATAATTGATTAACTTTGCCTCAATGCGGAACACTTTTAGAAAGCAGGAAAAGCTGAAAAAGAAAAAATTGATTGCTGAGTTGTTTGCAAGGGGCAAGTCAATTTCAGTATTTCCATTGAAGATGGTCTATCTTGGGATTGATCATGATTCTGACTACAAAATTCAGGCAGGTGTTTCGGTATCCAAAAGAAATTTTAAAAATGCGGTTGACAGGAATCGGATAAAGAGGTTAATGCGCGAAGCATATAGAAAAAATAAATATTCTATTTATAATTCTGAGGATACTAAAAAACATATAATTATGTTTATATATCAAGGGAAAAAGGAAATATCCTATCAGTTAATGGAAGAAAAAATGATCAAGTTGATAGAAAAATTTCTTGTTATTAAAAAACAAAGCTGACATGAAAAAAATAAAAAAAGGAATTATAATAGGGAGTCTGGTACTTATGAGTACCATTTTTCTTGGGTTTAAATCGGATTTTTTCGAGGTAGCGAAACAGATGGAAATATATACAACCTTGTTTAAGGAGCTGAATTTATATTATATTGATGAAATAAATCCCGCCGAATTGACTGAAAAGGCGATTAATGAAATGCTCGGGGAACTGGATCCATACACCAGGTATTATGATGAACAAGGCGTAGAAGAGGTAAAGATCAATTCATCCGGGGAATACAGCGGCATAGGTGCCGAATCACGTTATTACGACAAGAAGCTGGTTATCGCAGAAGTTTATGAGGGGTATTCGGCCGAAGAAGTTGGAATTAAGGTGGGCGACGAAATCATCAGGATCGATGACATTTACGTTTCGGATTTTAATAGCGATCAAATTACGGCTTTGTTAAAGGGCGTTCCTGGCAGCAGCGTGAAACTGTTGGTTAAACGTCAGGAAGAAACGCTTACTTTAGATGTTAAAAGGGAGAAAATCATCGTGGATCCTGTTCCACATTTTCAAATGATAAGCAATGAAATTGGCTATATAGCTTTCAATAGATTTAATAATAAAGCCTCTTCATCCGTAAAGGCAGCTTTTGTAGACCTTAAACAAAAAGGAATGAATAAATTGATTTTGGATCTCAGAGGAAATCCAGGAGGATTATTGAATGAAGCCATCAATATCACTAATTTTTTTGTGCCCAAAAACGAAGTTGTGGTGAGTACCCAGGCGAAGTTAAAAAAATGGAGCGAGGTATATAAAACGAACTTTGAACCCATTGACCTGGATATCCCCATCGTAGTTTTAATTGACGGGAAATCAGCGTCAGCTTCAGAAATCGTCGCAGGGTCATTACAAGACCTGGACAGAGCTGTAATCGTTGGTGAGAGATCTTTTGGGAAGGGTCTCGTTCAACGCTATCGAAACCTCACTTACGGAACTAAATTGAAATTGACAATTTCGAAATACTACACTCCAAGTGGGAGAAATATTCAAGAATTGGATTACACACATAGAGATGGGGACGACGTTCCGGTATTTGATAAAAAGAACAGAAATTCTTTTAAAACAAAAAATGGAAGAACGGTATATGATGGGGGCGGAATTGCTCCTGATATTATCATTGAGAAACCAGCAATAACAAAGTCAACTGAGGCCTTGTTGAAATCAGATGCTATTTTCAATTTTGCATCGAAATTTTATTATCAGAATCCGAGCATATCCGCTCCTGAGGCGTTTGTTTTTGAAGAGCCTCAATACGATGCTTTTATTTCTTTTTTGGGTCAGGGTGAAAATAATTTTGAAACAAAATCAGAAACGAAATTTAGAAAGGCATTTGACCTGTCGGCAAAAGAAAATCTTTCCGATGGAATTCAATCATCGTACCAGGAATTGACCAAACAGTTGGAATCACAAAAACTGAAGGAGTTGAACAAGAATAAACAAACCATCAAGGAATTATTGAGCGATGAGATTATAAACAGATATTATTTTAAAAAAGGGGAATACCAAAATGACATCATATTTAGCCCTTTTATTAAAGAAGCGATAGCTGTTTTGGAGAATGAGAATCAATACCGAAGTATTTTAAATAATGGGAACAATTAAACATAACAGAGCACAGATCTCTACCAATTCCATCGAAAGGATTTACATTACGATGCGACATTTATTTATTCGTGGTTTTTACAAACCCATGGGAGTGTCAGGGAATGCTTTGATCAATGAACTCATGATCCTCCAGCCTGAGATTTATGGTTCGATGAGTGAAGAAATAACAGAGCTTGATGGCTTATTGTATATCATTGACCGATTACCAGACGGTATTGCAGAATGCAGATATATCAATCTTACCGCAGACGAAGGCTTGAGTGAGTCGCATTTTAAGAACATTATTCCCGCCAAAAGAAGGAGAAATTGTTACAGGATCGACAAGGATCAGATGAATATAGAAATTACCAGAGGAAGGTCTGATATATATGACATCCTTACGCACCTTACGTTTATGTTTATTGAAGCTAATAAAATAGCAAAAAAAGTATTGATTAATGAAAATGGAAAAACCCTTAGAGAATGGAAGCGACTCGCAGAAGTTGTATTGACCAACCAGAAAATCAACCATAATGAAAGAGAAGTTCTCATCGCTCAATTATCTACCTTTTTAGGTAGAAGTTTTGAAGAGATTCAAAAAGCGGATATAGATTTTTCGACTCCCGGTAAACCCAACCGTTTTTTTCAGGTCATTTATTGGATGGGTAAGCTAGCCATAAATGAAATTATGGAGGATAAAAAGCATCAAGTATCATTTAGCCCTATTTTAAGGGACAGAATTGGTCATCACATTTATGGTGAGATGTGGGCTATGAATATTAAAAATGAATTGTTTAAAAGAAACTTGTTGGGAAGGCCGATACACATTATCAGTGCAAATATGCACAGTGTGATGAATTCCATTTATGGACCGATGTTTCTTCCAAAAGAGGCAAGCCACAACAAAGGTATTTCTCTTTTTGAATTGATAGGGGGTGGGGAGAATAACGAACTCAGAAAAATCATTAAAAAAGGGGCGGCAAAAAAGGGCTTGACCTTTATAAAAGACAACACAGGAGCAAATATTGATGTTCAGATTATTGGCACTAAAAAGGTTGATCTTGACAAGACTATTTACAAAATCAATAATTCTAAAGGAGAACGTCCGGTTCTTATTGTTATGGATTATGCCTTTGGAGAACAAGCTTATGAAACCTTAGACGAATTGCTTAAACCTTATGAGCTTGATACAGGAGAGAAACAACATATGAATGTTGAATCAGTTTCAATTATGGGTAAGGCAGGTATTTTGGAAGGAGGTAAGGGGGATATCATGATTCCGAACTCTCATATATTCGAAGGCACAGCGGATAATTATCCTTTTAAAAATGAATTAAAATCATCAGACCTTGAAAATAATGGGCTTGGTGTGTTCGAAGGAGCCATGATCACTGTTTTAGGCACTTCTCTTCAAAATCGTGATCTACTGAAATTTTTCTATAATTCGACCTGGAAAGTGATTGGCTTGGAAATGGAAGGGGCTCATTACCAAAAGGCCATACAATCAGCGTCAAAAATCAGAGGGAACATCAATAAAGACGTCAAAGTGCGATATGCCTATTACGCTTCTGATAATCCTTTGAAAACGGGAAGCACTCTTGCATCAGGAGGGCTTGGAACTTCAGGAGTCCGACCCACCTATGTCATAACCCAGAAAATATTAGAACAGATTTTCTAGGCTGATAGATCAGAACCCATGTTTTATCATTTAGGAAGCATAAGTATTCTTAATACCTGAGTTTAATATTTTTTTTTAAAGTATTTTTACGGGCATAAATATTGGATACATGAACATACTTATTTTAGGTTCGGGCGGAAGAGAATGTACCTTAGCCTGGAAATTGGCCCAAAGCAAAAAATGCGGACAACTTTTTATAGCACCCGGTAATGCAGGGACCGTTAAATACGGTAAAAACCTTCAGCTTAACCCTCTTGATTTTGATCAGGTGAAACAAGCTGTTATAAACAACAACATTCAACTAGTGATTGTTGGCCCTGAAGATCCACTGGTAAGAGGAATTCATGATTTTTTCCTAGAGGATAAGGACTTGCAAAATATACCGGTGATAGGACCACAAAAATTAGCAGCTCAATTGGAAGGTAGTAAAGAATTTGCCAAGGAGTTTATGTACCGGCACCAAATTCCAACAGCTCAATACAAAAGCTTTACTTTGGGTTCCCTGAATGAAGGTTTTGATTTTCTTGAAACTCTAAAAGCCCCTTATGTACTGAAAGCCGACGGTTTAGCTGCTGGAAAGGGTGTTTTAATCTTGAATGACCTGGAAGAGGCCAAAAGAGAACTGGAAGAAATGCTAGCACAAGAAAAGTTTGGTGAGGCGAGTTCAAAAGTTGTGATAGAAGAATTTTTGGATGGGATTGAGATGAGTTCTTTCGTTCTTACTGATAGCGAGAATTATGTCATCTTACCTAACGCCAAAGATTATAAAAGAATTGGAGAAGGGGATAAAGGTTTGAACACCGGGGGAATGGGAGCCATTTCACCAGTTCCTTTTGCCGATAAAGAATTTTTGACAAAAGTAGAAGAAAGGGTGATCATTCCAACCATTAAAGGACTCAAGAAAGATAATATTTCTTATGTAGGGTTTATTTTTATTGGTTTGATAAGGGTAAATAATGAGCCTTTTGTGATTGAATACAATGTGAGAATGGGTGATCCTGAGACGGAAGTTGTGATTCCAAGGATCAAATCAGATCTTGTTGAGCTTTTTACAGCCACAGCAGAGAAAAAACTGGACTCCTTTGTTCTTGACCTGGATCAAAGAAGCGCTACAACTGTAATGCTGGTTTCAGGAGGTTATCCTGAGGCCTATGAAAAAGGAATGGAAATATCTGGCTTGGAAAACATTAACGACTCCCTGGTTTTTCATGCGGGAACAAAATTAGTTGACAGCAAAGTACTAACTAGCGGGGGACGAGTTCTGGCTGTAACTTCTTTTGGAGAGGATTTTAGGCAAGCATTGGATCAGTCCTATAAGAATATCGAAAAGATCAAGTTTGATAAAATGAATTACAGAAAGGATATAGGTTTCGACCTTTAAGCCATCTTTTTGAATTATATATATACATCAATAAAAACTATTGTCCGGCGGAAGTAAACATAAAAAAATTCTTGTTGCACCGTTAAATTGGGGCCTGGGTCACGCAGCCCGATGTATTCCTTTAATTAGATTTCTTTTGAGTTGTAATTTTGAACCGGTTTTGGCGAGTGATGGCCCTCCTTTAGCACTTCTTAAGAAGGAATTTCCACAATTAAAATATTATGAGCTTCCACCTTATTCGGTTCAATATGCGAAAAAAGGAAGCGCCCTTAAATATAAGTTACTCTCCCAAACCCCAAAAATTTTAAGTGCAGTTGCTAAAGAAAGAAAGCTTGTTGAACAGCTCATTGAAAAAGAGGGCCTGAAGGGAATTATTTCAGATAATCGTTTTGGCCTACGATCTGATAAAATCCCCAGTATCTATCTAACACACCAATTAAAAGTGCTTTCAGGAAGCACGAGTTTTTTAAGCACAAAACTACATCAGAACTTTATTTCCAAATTTGATGAATGCTGGATTCCGGATTTTGAAAAACCAGATAGTTTGGCGGGCGAATTGTCACAAACCGATAAGGTTCCAACTAAAACAAGATACATAGGTCCATTAAGCCGATTTTCAGCAAAAACAACAAAAAAGGATATTGATCTTTTGGTGGTCCTTAGCGGTCCTGAGCCCCAACGAAGTATGCTTGAATCCCAGTTGATACAAGACCTTAAAATGTTCAAGGGACAATGTTTGATGGTGAAAGGTAAAGTTGAAAAAACACAGCATATTGATCAAGAAGGAAATCTTAAAGTTGTAAACTTTATGCTTACGGCAGAATTAGAAGAGACCTTTCAAAGGAGCAGGCTTGTTATTTGCCGTTCAGGATACAGCAGTATAATGGATCTGCAAGCACTTAATGCGAAAGCTTTTTTTGTTCCTACACCAGGTCAATACGAACAACAGTATCTTGCAAAACGGATGAAAAAAATGGGGATCGCCAATTTTATTCAACAAGATAAGTTTAGTTTGGAAGCACTTAATACGATTGATAAATATGGCGGTTTTAGGCAAAAAAAAATATCTAAAAGCTGCTTGCAAGCATCACTTTTTGATGTTTTTAAATAGAAGTTTTATTTCTTTTCCTTCCACCTCAACAAAATATTGATCTTTATTAATGGTAAGCCTATCAAAAGACAAGATGTCACCCACTTGCTCTTCTTTAGATTTTAACCTTCTTAAGAGGCCTTTAACCTAGCTCACCAATACTTTTGCTTATGGACGAACAGCTGGCAGGTTGATGTTTACTTCAAGCTATCTCGTGAATTAATATAATAAATGAATCAAACGAGAAAGCTTTTTAACATCCTGTTTTTAGACATAGAAACGGTGCCTATCTTTTCATCCTTCGAAGAGCTCGGTCAAGCAGAAAAAATTCTTTTTGAAAAGAAAACCGAATACCGAAGAAAGGAGCTTATCACAGCAGCAGAATTTTATGACAATGCTGGTATTTGGGCAGAATTTGGTAAAATTATTTGTATTTCTGTGGGTTTCTTTTCGGAAAATCTAGGAGAACTAAAATTTAGCCTTACCTCCTTTTATAGCGATAATGAGGCACATATTTTGGGTCAATTCAAAAAGCTATTGGACGAAAAATTTAATTTAAACAGACATCTTCTGTGCGCCCATAATGGCAAGGAGTTTGACTTTCCTTATCTCGCAAGAAGGATGATCATTCAGGGTATTCCATTACCGGACATTCTGAATTTGTTTGGTAAAAAACCATGGGAAGTAAAGCATCTAGACACCATGGATATGTGGAAGTTCGGAGACTATAAACACTTTACTTCGCTGGACCTATTGACAAATGTTTTGGGAATTCCTTCTCCCAAGTGCGACATTTCTGGGAGTCAGGTAGCAAAAGTGTATTACCAGGATCAAGACCTAAAAAGAATAGTTAAGTATTGTGAACAGGACGTGCTCGCTGTGGCTCAGGTTTATTTACGATTCATGAACATGGCCTTGCTTTCAAAGGAACAAGTGGAAACGATACCTTAAGCCTCTATTTTCATGGATAATTCCAACCAACGCTCCTCTTTTTCTCCCAGATCAGCTATGATTTTCTGAAGTTTTACGGATTCTTCATCAATGTTTTCTGGTTTGATTTCATTATTGGAAAAGGAAGTTTCAATAAGTGTTTTTTTCTTTTCAAGATTGGCGATTTGTTTTTCAAGTTTTCCGAATTCCTTTTTTTCCTGAAATGAAAGCTGACCTGTTGGCGCTTCTCCTTTTCTTGAATCTTCTTTTTTTTCTTTGGAAGGACTTAAGGACGGGTTCGAATCTTCATAACTTCTATAATCAGAATAATTACCAGGAAAATCATTGATCATACCTTCTCCCTCAAAAACAAAAAGATGATCCACGATTCTATCCATAAAATACCTGTCGTGCGATATCACTATTAAATTACCGGGAAAATCGAGAAGAAAATTTTCAAGGATCTGTAATGTTACGATGTCAAGATCATTTGTGGGTTCATCCAGAATTAGAAAGTTAGGATTTTGAATTAGAACGGTACATAAAAACAAGCGCTTGAGTTCTCCGCCCGATAGTTTTTCAACAAAATCGTATTGTTTTTTACGATCAAAAAGAAAGCGTTCGAGTAACTGCCCGGCACTGATGGCTCTTCCTTTAGCCAAAGGAATAAATTCTCCAAATTCACGAATGACCTCAATTACTTTTTGCCCTTCCTTAATCTTTATGCCACTTTGGGAATAATAACCGAATTTAATGGTTTCACCGATTACAACTTTACCTGAATCAACCGGAACAATACCTGTTAAGATGTTGACAAGGGTAGATTTCCCCGTTCCATTTTTTCCAATGACCCCGATACGCTCTCCCCTTTTGAAAACATAATCGAATTTATCTATCAACAGTTTATCATCGTAACTTTTACAAATGTGATGCAGTTCAACAACTTTAGAACCCAATCTTTCCATTTGAATTTCTAACTGAATTTCATGGTCCTTCCTTCTTTGATTAGCCACTTCTTTTATCGTGTGGAAATCGTCAATTCGAGATTTGGATTTTGTGGTTCTGGCCTTTGGTTGCCTTCTCATCCATTCCAATTCTTTTTTGAAAAGATTCTTTGCCTTGGATATTGTGCTTTGGTCTGCAATGATGCGTTCCTGTTTTTTTTCGAGAAAATAGGAATAGTTTCCCTTGTATTTAAATAATCTTCCTTGATCAAGTTCTAAAATTTCATTGCAAACACGGTCTAGAAAATATCGATCATGCGTTACCATGAAAAGAGCAGTGTTTTGTTTTTTTAAGTATTGTTCAAGCCATTCAATCATTTCGAGATCTAAATGGTTTGTCGGTTCATCGAGAATGAGTAGTTCTGGTTGATCCAGTAGGACAATAGCAAGTGCTAGTCTTTTTTTTTGTCCTCCCGAAAGAGAAGAAACAAGTTGATCAAGATCATCTAATTTAAGCTTGAACAGCATCTGTTTATAGGTAGTTTCAAAGTCCCAGGCATTCTTTTGTTCCATAAGCTCAAAAGCCTTTTGATAAGCATCTTGATCTTCATGATTTTTAAGAGCCTTTTCATATTGCTCAATGACTTTTAAAGTAGCATTATCTGAGTCGAATATAGTTTGCTCAATACTCAGGTTTTCATTGAGAATCTCGTTTTGAGAAAGGTAGTCAATCTTTAGATTTTTTCTAAAAATGATGTTTCCTGAATCAGCACTTTCTTCGTTAGCAATAATTTTAAGAAGGGTCGTTTTACCGGTGCCATTTTTGGCTATGAAACCAATTTTTTGATTTTTATTTATTCCAAAAGAAAGATTTTCAAATAATAAAGTATCTCCAAAAGATTTTGAGATATTCTCAACCGACAAATAATTCACTTCTTTAGAATTTAAATTGATTATAAGCCAAATGAGGTAAATATGGCTAAATTAGAATAGTCCGGAAACTTGACAAAGATAAAGCAAAATTAACCCATAAATCGATCTCAGGACTTAAACTCGAAAACAAAATCTTTTTGGTACTGATCCCATTGTTTCTGATCGTTAATGGTTTGATGGTCATCATTGAAAAATAATTTCAAATATAGTTCCAGCTGGGAAGGTGTTTTATATCCAGGTACAGGCAGTAAGGTATCTCCGTTCTCATTAAAAAAAACGATAGTGGGATAGGCACTAATTTTCAAGGCTGCTGCCAGCTCATGCTGGGCATTTCTACCTGTTTTTCTTGGATCATAATTAGGATTATTGAAGACTGTTTCCTTGAAATTTATTTGTTCCTTGCCCTCTGCATTAAATTTCACAGCATAATAATTTTCGTTGACGTATTTTACCACATCAGGATTTTGAAAGGTATTTTTATCCAACATTTTACAGGGTCCACACCAGGAGGTATAAACGTCCATCATTATTTTCTTAGGGTTCTGGGCTTGTGCCTGAACTGCCTCCTCAAGACTCATCCAATTAATCTCAGATTTTTGGGCTTTAACGGTCACAACCGACACAACGAGTATTAAAATAAAAATTATCTTCTTCATTCTTCCAAATTAATCATTAACATAGTAGTAAATATCACTGCAAAATTACAGAATTCTACAATATGTTTCTAAATTCTAATTACTTAACATAATTATGAGCATATTATTTTACACCGTGCATTAATTTTTTAAGCACTGGATTGAGCATAATCGAAACAAACCCAACGCCAATCGGGACAATAGTAAAAATTAAAAAGAATATACTAAGCGAATATTCCTCAGAAATTTTATCTATCATTCCACCCATGTTTCCAGCAGCTTTCTGACCTATTGCTATAGCAAGATACCAGATGCCAAACATAAATCCGATCATCCTAGCGGGCACCAATTTACTTAAATAAGACAGTCCAACGGGCGAGAGACAGAGTTCTCCCATTGTATGAAAGAGATAAGCCAGGATAAGGAAAATCATGCTAACAGAGGCTGTTTTGGCCCCTGAAGGAATATTCGTAGTTCCAAAAGCAAGAATTGCAAACCCTAGACCAAGTAATATAAGCCCTAGACCATATTTCATGGCAGCACTTGGATTGTATTTACTTTCCCACCATTTTGAAAAGAATGGAGCAAGTGTGATGATAAAAAACGAATTCAATATACCAAACCAAGATGCCGGAGCTTCCGTAGTGTCCTTACTAAACTCTCTATTAATTTTCCAACTCACGATTAGCCATAGTCCTAAAAAAGCAATACCTAAAATAATGTTTGAATAAGGAATTTTAGAATATGTTTTTTTAAATAATAAAAATAGTACCCAAGTTATAATCGCCAAAGGGCCAACCGTTAGTATTGAATCTACTATTTTGAAAATCATTGCGGATACCCCGGTTAAATTTCTCGCCGTATAGTCTCTTGCAAAAATCGTCATAGATCCTAAAGATTGTTCAAAAGCGGCAAAAAAGAATACAGTAAAGAGTCCAAAAATTGCAACTGCGATAATGCGATCTCTTGTTACTCTTTCGAATCTGCTTACTCTAGAAACCAAGAGATATAGAAACATAACTAATCCTGATAATACTGTTACAGTCGACCCATCATAACCACCTATGGAGAAGTTAAGGAAACCCGAACCACTTACTTTTGACATTGGGTCATTAAACAGATATAGTAGTCCACATAAAGATGAAAGAGTGACAAGTATTTTGTCAAGAGGAGTAAAAGGATTTAATTTTTCTGCTTTTTCAGATTTAATTTCAACCGTTTCATTCTCTTTTCTTAATTTTTCTGATGCAGCTATTACACTAGGTCTTTCCCCTATGTTTCCAAACAAATTTTTAGCCATTAAGAATTGAAGCATCCCTAAAAACATAAAAATTCCTGCCAAACCAAAGCCATAACTCCAACCCAAATTTTCAGCCAAATAACCACAAAGCATCATACCGAAAAAAGCACCAGCGTTTACTCCCATATAAAAGATCGTGTAAGCACCATCTTTTTTGGACTCTTTTCCCTTATACATCGTGGAAATAATAGATGTAATATTAGGTTTAAAGAAACCCGTTCCTATAACAAGTAATGCCAGTCCCAGATACAAGGAAAATTGTGTTTCAAAGACCATGGATAGGTGACCAAGAGTCATAATTATACAACCAATTACAACCGCCCATTTATATCCTGTATATTTGTCTGCTATAAATCCGCCGATAATTGGCGTTAAATATAGCAACGAAGCATAGGTGCCGATTAAAGCTAAGGCATGTTCTCTTGGCCATTCCCACCCGGGATTATCCCCTACTAATGGGGCAGTTAAAAACAAGACCAATAAAATTCTCATACCATAGAAAGAAAAACGTTCCCACATTTCGGTAAAAAATAAAACAAATAACCCCGCTGGGTGCCCTAAGACCTTGTCCTTAAATAGATTTTCTATATCAGTGCTCATAAATTAAATATTTGGAGTATTAAAAAACCCCTTTAAAAATTATATTATTTAAAGGGGGTTCATATTAATTATTTGTTAGTGAAATCTTTTCTTCTTCTGTAACTTCATGTTCATCATCCTCTGCTCCATGGGTCAAGGTTTTAAGCTTATTAAAGAAAGCGTAAATCAACAGACCAAACAGGATGCAGAATAAAGCAATTCCAGTGAAAACCGAGAATTCTCCAAATTGGGAGGCTGATTCACCGAGCAATCCAGCTACTTTGTTACCTAAACCTGTGGTGGCAAAATAAAGACCCATCATAAGGGAGGCGTATTTCGCCGGAGCAAGTTTGGTAACAAATGATAGTGACACCGGAGACAAACAAAGCTCCCCAATAGTATGTAATAGATAAGCCAATATCAACCAATACATAGCAGAAGAACCTGACTGTTCAAATTGCATTGTAGCTCCGGTCATAAAGAAAAAACCGGCACCCATAATGATTAAGCCCATAATCATCTTAAACAAAGAGGAGGCTTCTTTTCCTTTTAATTTTCTAGTGGCCCAAAAAGCCGCAACTGAGGTTCCAAGAAAGATAATAAACATTGCGTTTAAGGATTGAAACCAAGATGCCGGGACTTCATTGCCGATGAAAGGTAAAGAGAATGATAGCACTCTATTGGTTTTTTCAGATGCGTAAAGGTTCATTAAGCCCCCTGCTTGTTCAAAGGCGCCAAAGAATACGATTACCATTAAAAAAGACAGGATCAATACAATCACTCTGTCTTTTTCTATTTTTGTAAGAGGTCTTTTTAGCGCTTCTCTGTCTTCTTCATTCTGGGAGGTTCCTAAAAAATTACCAACACTTTTTAAATATTTTTGTCCTGCCAGATATTGCACCAAACCTAGAGCCATTCCGATCCCTGCCAACCCAAAACCATAGTGCCAGCCATAAACTTCTCCTACTGTTCCAACAATTAAACTGGAAAGAAAGGCGCCAACGTTTATTCCGATGTAAAAAATGGTAAACCCCTTATCTCTTCTTATATCACCTTGTTTGTAAAGTCCGCCCACCATGGTTGAAATGTTTGGCTTTAACATACCAACTCCTGCAATAATCAACCCTAAGCCTGTATAAAATGCCCAATATTCTTCAATGGCCAAAATACTGTGTCCGGCAACTAATAGGATACCGCCGTATAACACTGATTTTTTTTGACCTAAAAGATTGTCTGCAATCCATCCACCAGGAATTGAGGCCACATATACTAGCATGGTATACCATCCGTATAATTGAAGTGCTTCACTATTGGTCCATCCTAATCCTGCATTTGAATCTGTTGTTGATCTCACAAGATAAAGGACTAAGATGGCCCTCATTCCATAATAAGAGAAACGCTCCCACATTTCTGTGAAAAACAGGATAAATAGTCCAATTGGATGGCCGAGAAATTCTCTTTGCTCGGGAGTTCTTGATAATGAAGTCATATAATTTGGTTTAAATTAGTCGATGATTTTTTGTTCACTTTCTTCTGAATCGCCCAGAGAACGGTCAATAAAAGTAGTCATTTTTTTAAAAAGGTGTAATCTGGTGTTTTTCCCTTAATAAATACCATGTGCTCTAGCGGGATAACCAAAATAATCAAATTCTTTATTTGCCTCAACAAGGGCATTGATCATTTGCATAGAATTCTGAACATGTACATTGTCATCTCCTGTTCCATGGATCAAAAGGTAGTCCCCTTTAAGCATGTCCGCAAAATTTACGGGTGAATTTTCATCGTAGCCTGAGGCATTCTCCTGAGGGGTTTGCATATATCTTTCAGTATACACTGAATCATAATATCTCCATGATATCACAGGAGCCACTGCAATTGCCATTTTAAAAACATCAGCCCCTTTAGTGATGGCGAGCGAACTCATGAATCCACCATAACTCCAGCCCCAAATACCGATTCTGTCAGCATCGATATAGGATCTTTTCCCTAATTCAATAGCCGAATCTATTTGATCCTCAATTTCATACTTCCCTAATTCCTTATAAGTAATTTTTTTAAAATCTCTACCCTTGAAGCCTGTACCTCTGCCATCAACACAAACAATTACATAGCCTTTTTGAGTAAGCATCTCATGCCAGTAATCATGACCCCAAACGCTGAGCCATCGATTCGAAACAGTTTGTGAACCAGGTCCGGAATATTGATACATTAAAAGGGGATATTTTTTATTTGGATCAAAGTCTTTTGGCTTCATCATCCACATGTTGAATTCACCGTTTTTAGTTTTAATTGTTGAGAATTCTTTTTCGGGAAGGTTATAAGCAGTGAGTTTTTCAGCCAGGTCTAAATTGTTTTTAATTTCTTTAATTTCCTTTCCTGTTTTAGCATTGACCAAGTTATATACAGTGGGGTTGGTTACGCTTGAATAGGTGTTGACAAAATAGTTGAAACTATTGCTAAAGCTGGCAGAATTGTTACCAATATATTTACTCAGTTTTTTCTGTTTCTTTCCTGAAATATCTATTGAATACACACTTCTGTTAATAGACCCTTCTTCAGTAGATTGATAAAAAATCTTTTTTGTCTTTTTATCGTAACCGTAATATTTGGTTACCTCCCAATTTCCGTCAGTAATCTTATTCAAGAGTTTACCATTTTTATCGT
>JAUXCI010000030.1 GCA_030618945.1 Flavobacteriaceae bacterium | reverse complement strand
TGTTATCCGTCAAGGACGGATTCTTATCATTTATCTGGGTTGCAAATTACTTTACAACTCTAGCTGCTTACCCCTTGAAATCGAACGAGTAGTTCTCTCCCGATGAAATATCGGATCTCCAATGTACGTAGCATTGCACCGCATAGAGTTTACCTGGTTTCACTACAGCCGAACTGTACATACTTTCTGTTGCACTTGTCCTATCACGCCAAAAGGCGTAACGGCGGGCGTTATCCGCTATACTACTCTTTAGTGTCCGGACTTTCCTCCACACCTAAGTGTGGCGATAAGATGGCTTACTTTTTTTTTTGCAAAATTACTTAAAATAAGCATGAAAAAAAAATCCCACTTTTGTAAACAAAAGTGGGAAAATTGCTATGAAAAAGAATATTACTATTAAAAGTAATATAAATAAGATTGTAAAAATACAATATTTAAGACAAAATCCTAATCATTTGACTATTTATTTTTGAATCATTAAACCAAAATAAAATTAGGAGTATAAAAAAACCCACCCTTCGAAAAGAGTGGGAAAATTGCTATGAAAAAGAAAAAGTTGCTGAATTTTAAAAATCCAGCAAAACAAATATAACGAAAATTTTCATAAAAAAATTCATTATCATCAAAATCTTGCCATAAGAAATTGATTTCATTCAAGTTATGAGAACATATCCTTTACTTTTTCAAAAAAAGATTTTTCCGAACTTGATGGTTGCGGAATAAAGTTTTCATGATTTTCAACCTTCTGAAAGAATTCTTTTTGATCCTTTGTAAGCTTTTTAGGTGTCCAAACATTGATATGAACCAATAGATCGCCTTTTCCGTATCTGTCAAGACTTTGAACGCCTTTTCCTCTTAATCTCAATATTTTTCCCGACTGTGCTCCTTCTTCAATTTTGATTCTCACTTTTCCGGTCAGCGTGTCTATTTCTTTTGTCGCTCCCAATACCGCTTGTGGAAAACCTATATATAAATCATAGTGAAGGTTATTTCCTTCACGTTTAAGTTTTTCGTGTTGAATTTCTTGAATAACAACCAAAATATCACCCGGGATACCATCTCCAGGAGCATCATTTCCTTTGCCTTGAACTTTAAGTTGCACCCCGTCAGTAACTCCAGCAGGGATTTCAATTTCAACCATTTCTTCTTTGGTAATTAAACCATGAGCATCAGAACCCTTGGGCCTGTGATTAACACTTTTACCAGAACCTTGACAGGTTGGACAAGTAGTTGCTGTTTGCATTCTTCCCAGAATCGTGTTGGTAATCCTCATCACACTACCTTGCCCATTACAGGAAGTACATGTGCTATAAGTTACACCATCAGCCTTAACTTTACGCCTCACTTTTACTTTCTTGGTTACTCCGTTAAGGATGTCTTTCAATTCTAATTTAACTCTAATCCTAAGATTACTTCCCTTAACTCTGGCTTGTCGGGATCCACCTCCAAACCCACCGCTAAAACCACCTCCTCCGAAGTGTCCGCCAAAAATATCACCAAACTGGCTGAAAATATCATCCATGTTCATACCTCCAAAACCGCCTCCTCCGGCACCGCCGTTTTCAAAAGCAGCATGACCATATTGGTCATATTTGGTTTTCTTATCAGCATTGCTCAAAATTTCATAAGCTTCAGCCGCTTGTTTAAAACGATCCTCTGCAGCACTATCTCCAGGATTTTTATCCGGATGATTCTGTACTGCCTTTTTGCGATAAGCTTTTTTTATTTCATTAGCGGTAGCATTCTTTTCTACACCTAATACTTCGTAATAATCCTGTTTCACGACTAGTAGTTTTATTTTAAATATTTTTGAGCGACTTAATTACCTAATACAACTTTTGGAAATCGTATGATGGTTTCTCCTAGCTTATAGCCTTTTTCAACAACATCAATTATTTTACCTTTAAGTTTTTTAGATGGCGCAGGAATTTGGGAAATAGCCTCGTGAATATCAGCATCAAAAGAATCTCCTTGTTTTACTTCTACTTCCTTGAGTCCTTTTTGACCTAAAGTATTTTTGAATTTATTAAATATCAGTTGCATTCCTTCAAGCAAAGTCTTATCGGAATATTTTTCGATCTCATTCAACCCTCTTTCAAAATCGTCTAAAATCGGTAACATAGCTGTCATTAACTCCTTGTTTGCAGTACTAAACAGCTCTAACCTTTCTTTAGAAGTTCTTTTTTTATAATTTTCAAATTCAGCAAACAATCTTAAAAAATTATCCCTTTCCTTCCCCAACTCATGTTTCAGTTTATCCTCTTCACTTTCTTCAACTTCATTTTCAATAGTTTCTGCCTTAAGATCCACATTTTCATTATCTAATTCCTCATTCTCAAAATCCTTGTCCATATCCATATTGCTTTCTTTATGTTCTTTTTTACTCATTTCAATTCAATTTAATCCTCTTACACCAAGCTAAGCAAATTACTTGCCAAGTGTTCAATTGTGCCATATTGTCACAAATCAATAAATACTATCTTAAATTACTGCTAGAAAGTGCTTTCAATCCTTTCGATCTTGGCTCCAAGGGCTCTCAACCTCACATCTATATTTTCATAACCCCGATCAATTTGATCAATATTATGAATGGTACTTGTTCCCTTAGCTGATAGCGCCGCAATCAGGAGGGAAATACCCGCCCTGATATCAGGAGAACTCATAGTTGTTGCTTGTAAACATGATTCGTGGTTCATCCCTATCACAGTAGCTCTGTGCGGATCACATAAGATAACCTTTGCGCCCATGTCAATCAGTTTATCGACAAAAAACAAACGACTTTCAAACATTTTTTGATGAATTAAAACGCTTCCTTTGGCCTGAGTGGCCACTACCAGAACAATACTCAAAAGGTCAGGCGTAAATCCAGGCCATGGTGCATCAGATACAGTGAGTATTGAACCATCCATATATCCTTGAATTTCATAGCTATCCTGGGCAGGAATATAAATATCGTCACCCTTTTGTTGCAGATCAATACCAAGTTTCCTAAAAACATTTGGAATTTGACCCAAATCCTTCCAGCTCACATCTTTGATGGTCACTTCCGACTTGGTCATTGCTGCCATTCCTATCCAGCTCCCTATTTCGATCATATCCGGCAATACGCGATGTTCGCATCCTGCTAATTCAGTAACTCCCTGAACGATCAGCCTGTTAGACCCGATACCGTCAATATTGGCCCCCATGCTCACCAGCATTTTACACAATTGTTGTATATAAGGCTCACATGCCGCATTATAAATAATTGTTTCACCCTTGGCGAGTACTGCAGCCATCAATATATTTGCAGTTCCCGTTACAGACGCCTCGTCTAATAGCATTTCAGTACCATGCAATTGATCCGCCTCAACTCCGTAAAAATATTCTTCTTTATTATAACGGAACTTGGCTCCAAGCTTTATAAATCCTTCAAAGTGGGTATCTAACCTTCTTCTCCCTATTTTATCGCCTCCCGGCCTGGGGATATATCCTTTTCCAAATCTTGTAAGTAAAGGGCCCACGATCATAATAGATCCTCTTAAAGAGCTTCCATCTTTTTTAAACCTTAAGGTTTCAAGGTAATCCAAATCAATATCATCAGCTTGAAAAGTGTAGGTGTTTTTATTGATTTTTTCAATTTTTACACCAAGCTCTCCCAGTATAAAAATGAGTTTATTCACATCTTTAATGTCAGGGATATTACTTATTGTAATTTTAGAAGCGGTTAACAGGGTAGCGCAAACTATTTGTAGTGCTTCGTTCTTCGCGCCTTGAGGAATTATGTCGCCTTTTAGACGATGCCCTCCTTCAATCTTAAATATTGACATTATCAGAGAAAATTTATGCAGTTATCTTTTTCTATAATTCTTTTTTCCTTGTTTTTGGGAATTTTTCTGATAAGAATTGGAATTTTTAGATGGACTTTTTCTCAAAAGATTTTTGGAGTCCGAAAGCACTTCTTTATCAGTTAGGACTAACTTCCCTCCTGATAATTCAGATAAATGACGAAATATCACTTCATCGTCTACCGTATCTTTATTCCAATTCAGATAGCATTTTTTCATGTGATTGGCTATCGTATACACAAGGGCATCTTTCATTTCTCCTTCTTCCCATGTAAGCGCCGTATCGATCATTATTTGGATGTTATTACCATAAAACCTGTATTTAGACGCTGATTTTGGATAAGGCAGTCCAGTTGGTTTTGCCTGTAAAACTTCTCTTTCAGGCTTTGGATATGGTGTATCAACTTCTAATTTATAGTTAGACATAATAAATAATTGGTCCCACAATTTATGTTGAAAATCAGGTACGTCTCGTAAATGTGGCTGCATATTCCCCATCACATGTACTATGGCTTTGGCCATCGTGTTTTGCTCTTCTTTGTTTTCAAGATTCAAACAATGATTTACAAGTTTTTGTATGTGTCTGCCGTATTCGGGTATAATCAAATGTTCTCTCTCTGCATTATATTCTAAATTCATCCGCTCTTTTGTTTAAAGTCAACTATTTATTAATATTATAGCTCATTGCAAAGTAACAAATATTTTAATTCCCAAGCCACGATTTTAGCCAATAATCTTGAGCTTAGCAAATTGAAGTAACAATTTTTTTGAGTCGCCCGATTCAAATTTTATCTCAGCCTTCCTACTATTGCCATTGCCTTCCACTAACATCACTTCTCCCCTGCCAAATTTGGCGTGTTCAACCATATTTCCTTGAATTAACTTATTGTCAAATAAGTTCTGATGATTGCCCAAATCACTCATCTTTTTAAGGTTTTTAGGCATATTTGTTACGGTCGCTTTTAAACCAGATGGTTTAGGGTTTTTATCCGGAGTTCTGGAAATCGGTTTTTTAAATCTAATTGTATTTTTATCAGGAACTCCAAATATGTCCTTGTTCAAAAACTTATTACTCACAATTGATTCTTTTACAGGTACTATATTATCGACATATTTTTCATCTATTTCCTCTAAAAACCGGCTTGGCTCACAATCAATAAGTTTTCCCCAGCGATATCTCGACTGGGCATATGACAGGTATACCTGCTTTTCAGCTCTGGTTAAAGCCACATAAAACAATCTCCGTTCTTCTTCAATCTCACTTCGCGTATTCATACTCATTGCAGAAGGAAACAAATTTTCCTCAAGCCCAACGATGTATACATAAGGGAATTCAAGTCCTTTTGCCAAATGAATGGTCATTAATGACACCCTTGGAACGTCGTCTTTTTTCTGATCAAAATCGGTGGCCAGGGCTACATCTTCAAGAAAAAATGCCAGGGATGCGTCTTCTTCTTTTTCCTTTTGAACTTCTATAAAATCCTTTATCCCATTCATTAATTCCTGAACATTCTCAAGCCTGCTGACCGACTCAGGAGTCCCTTCACTTTCAATATCTCTGATTAATCTTGTTTGTTTAAGGACCATATCAGCAACTTCAAAGGCATTTTTTGACTCAGCTTCAATCTGAAAACTCCTGATCATATTCGCAAAGTTCTGTAACTTGGTCTTGATTCCTGTGTTGACTCCGACTGCTATTTGATCCAATCGCGTCAAAACTTCAAACATGGATATTTTGTGCTCATTAGCGGCAATGAGTATACGATCAACAGTGGTTTGCCCAATGCCTCGGGCAGGATAATTAATTACCCTTTTCAGTGCTTCTTCATCCTTTGAGTTAATGAGCAACCTGAGGTAAGCCAAAGTGTCTTTGATTTCCTTGCGTTGGTAAAAAGATAAACCTCCGTAAATTCTATACTTGATATTCTTTTTTCTCAGGGCATCTTCTATTGCTCTTGATTGGGCATTGGTTCTGTATAGCACCGTGAAATTTTGATTAGACAATTGATGCTGCATCATATTCTCAAAGATAGAAGAGGCCACAAACCTTCCTTCATCACCTTCCGAATAAGTTCTCATCACCTTGATCTTCTCCCCTTCGTTGTTTGAGGTCCAGATCTCTTTATCCAATTTGGTTTTATTTTTATCAATAACGCTATTTGCTGCCTGTACTATTGTACTGGTTGACCTGTAGTTTTGTTCCAGTTTAAAAATCTTAACATCGTCATAATGCTTTTGAAAATTAAGGATATTTTTAATATTGGCACCCCTGAAGGCATAAATACTTTGGCTGTCATCACCTACCACGCAAATATTTTGATACCTATCGGCTAAAGCCCTAACAATAAGGTATTGAGAATGATTTGTATCCTGATACTCATCAACCATGATATAGCGAAATCTGTCCTGGTATTTGGCCAGAGCTTCCGGGAAACGCGTCAATAATTCATTGGTTCTCAACAACAAATCATCAAAATCCATGGCGCCCGCTTTAAAACAACGATCTACGTACTGCTGATAAATCGAACCCATTTTCGGGCGACCAGAGGCCTTATCAGCTTCCATCACTTCCGGGTTCTGATAATAGGCCCTAACAGTGATCAGACTATTCTTAAATTGGGATATCCTGCCAAGGGCCTGTTTAGGCTTATACTTATCTTTTTCAAGCTGCATTTCTTTGATGATCGATGCGATCAGTCTCACGGAATCCTGCGTATCATAGATTGTAAAGTTTGAAGGGTAACCCAATTTCTCTCCTTCACTTCTCAAAATCCTTGCAAACACACTATGAAAGGTCCCCATCCATAAATTTTTAGCTTCACTCGGGCCAACCACAGAAGCAATTCTGTTTTTCATTTCACGAGCCGCTTTATTGGTAAAAGTAAGGGCAAGGATATTAAACGGATCGATACCGTTTTTCATTAAATGAGCAATCCTATAGGTCAAAACTCTGGTTTTACCAGATCCAGCTCCGGCAATAATGATCATGGGCCCTTCTTTTTGAAGAACGGCTTCCTTTTGTGCTTCGTTTAATTCATCCAGATAATTGTACAAGACTCTTGGTTTTCTCCAAAAATACAATGCATTATGTACACGAACAATAAAAGTTATTGACATTTTTCCATAAAAAAACCGCTTTAGAAGCGGTTTTTTTTAAAGTTGAATTGTTTGTTTAATTACTATTATTATTGGAATAGATCTCTACTCTCCTATTGGCCTGACGACCTTTACTCGTCTTATTATCTCCAATTGGCTTGGCTGAACCATAACCAACAGCTTTAATTTTTTCTGCAGGAAAACCGTTTTCAATTAAATAATTCATTACAGCTTCAGCTCGCTTTTGAGATAGCTTTTCATTTATCTTATCGCTTCCTGTACTATCAGTATGTCCTTCAACTATAAAGTTTGTAGCAGTAAATTCTGTAAGAATTTTATCAACACCTTCAAGTCTTATCTGAGTTTCATCTGTAAAAGAATCAGAACCTGTCTTAAAATAAATCGCTCTTGCAAGGTCAGTTATTTCTTTTTGTACTTCAGGCGTTACCAATGGGCAACCATAGTTTTCAGCAACTCCAACAACGTTAGGACATTTATCATCAGCATCGGCAACTCCATCTCCATCTGTATCAATCACTGGGCATCCTTTATTTTCAATAGGTCCAGCTTCATTAGGGCAGGCATCTTTTGAATCCATAACTCCGTCTCCATCGGTATCAGGACAACCATTGAATTGCTCTAAACCCGCTACATTAGGACACATATCTTCTTTATCGGCAAAGCCATCTCCATCTGAATCAGGGCATCCGTTAAATTCGGCTAAACCAGCTTCATTAGGACACTTATCTTCTGAATCCTGAATACCATCTGAATCACTATCAGGGCAGCCATTGAATTCTTCAAGACCTGCAACCTCAGGACAAAGATCATCTTTATCTTTAACCCCGTCCTTATCAGTATCTTTTCCTCCTAAGTTAAAGTTAAGTCCTAACATAAACATGTTAGTAGTCATATCGTAAGCCACCTCACTACCTGGTATTTTACCCAATGGGTTTTGAGAACTCCATGGACCACCAAATTCTTGTGGTATTGGATTTAACAGATTTCCACTGGTTTTACCATCGCTCATCCCGTAATGGTAAACAGCATCCATTCTGAAATTATCTGTGAATTCATAACTCAAACCAAATTGGAAGGCATGGGCAATAATAGCAGTTGCTGGCGTAGAGAAAAACGCCAATTCATCGTCAATCGGATTGCTGCTATAAGTATATCCAAATCGCAAAGGCAATCTTTCAATAGCTTTCATTTGAAAACCAAAAGACACAACTGACATATTTTTCCATCCAAATCCATTAACGGCTCCTGTAGGGAAGCCTGCCATTGGGCCTTCTTCGGCAATTTGCCATCCAGAATCTTGAAAGCCTTCTGTGCCTTCATAGTCAACATATCGGTAATCCAAAGCAAAATCTACAACACCTTTTGAATATCCAACACCAATAGAGTAAATGGCCGGATAGTTCATCGTAAATTGATTATTAGGCGCACTAGAACCGTCCAAATAAGTATTCTCAAAATCAAAATCACTAAAATATTGAGTTGTTTTATAAGATGCCCCTATTTTAAACCCGTTCAAGGAATCGTAAAATAATCCGATTTGCCCCCCAAAACCTGTTGCCACACTTGAATCACTTAGCGAGTATCCCAAGATTGGGCTAGGCGCAGCTAACGGATTAGGCTCTAAAATCAAAGAAGAATAATTAAAGGTAGGTTGCAGACCTATAGAAAATTTTTCTGAAAAATTATAGGCCCAGGTAAAACCAATTTGTAATAACATATATTCTGCATGTAAATTTCCAAATCCATTCATATTCTGTGGATATAGTATCACATTAGAATCGCTAGGGTCCCAATTTGGACCTGGCAAGTTCGTTTCTTGAGGAAAATCTACACCAAATCCACTAACTCCAAAAGCAGAAACCCCAAAAGTGTGTTTAGAATCCTCCTTTCCCCAGGCAAATGCCAAAGCCGGCATAGGGGAATAACCCAATTCAGATTTGGTTTCACCATAAGTAGCAGGCGATCCTTCAAACATCATTCCAGGTGGGAGTGACGATGACAAATTTGGAACTCCTTCAAACATACCAATGTCGAATTTTAAAATTGACCCGTCAAACACCGATAGTGCAGCAGGGTTCCATTGCATGGCTCCACTTATATCTAATGGCTGAGCCGTGGCCGCTCCACCCATTGACATATTAACAGCTCCAACACCTTGCATAAGGTGACCAGTTTGGGCCACTGCCAAACTGCTTAAAAGGATAAAAAATAGTTTAATTGATTTTTGTAACATAATGATTAAATTTGTGATGCCAGACCTAAATTAGATGAATGTGCTCTTAAATTTACAATTCACTTTTTCAATCTTTGCATTCGTTAATTTTTGTCAAATTTAGCATCATATGTTACATTAAATTGTGACAAATATCATGTAAAAAGCTCTTTGTCATTAAATTTTCATAAGCTATATTTACGAACAAATCATTATGTATGGATCTCACTAAAATCATCGAATTATTATCATATACTATACCTGCTATTGTTACCGGGCTTGTTGCGATTTATTTTTTTAAAACCTATGTGGCAAATGAAGACAATCGTAGGAATTTTTTATTGAGAAAAGAAAATCAAAAAGCGGCCTTACCCTTGAGATTACAGGCTTTTGAAAGGCTGGTTCTTTTTTTAGAGCGCATTTCACTGAACAAATTATTGGTTCGAATCCCTCCTACCGGGAAAGATCCTTTAAAATATAGTCACAAGCTTATTACAATTATTGAACAGGAATTTGAACACAATCTGGCCCAACAAATTTATGTTTCTGAAACGGCCTGGAAAGCCGTGGTAACCTCTAAAAATTTAATGATCAAGATTATACGAACCACTGCCGATAAAAAAGAAATAGAAAATGCCGATCAACTCAGAGCGTTTATTTTAGAAAATGAATTAAAAAATGACAGCCCTACGAAAGCGGCAATATCTTTTTTAAAATTAGAGGTGCAAAAAAGTTTATGAAAAAAATGCATGAATGCGTGATTGCATGAATGAAAAAATGCTACAATGCCTCAATGCTGAAATGCTACAATGCTCAAACAACTTTCAACTTTATAAACTATTTTATTAACACTAAATCATTATTAATTAAATTATTACATCGTTCTACCTAATGTATTACACTAATAATATCGTGTTTGGTAATCATATGATAATGACCATCTCCGGCGTCTACAATAACAGCTTGATTGTTTTTATGAATCAGGGCTGATATTTTTTCAAGAGGAACGTTTTTATTTACAATTGGGTAGGGCTTGCTCATCACTTCTTTAATTGGTTTATCGGCAATATTTTTGTCTTCAAAATACAATCTGAAAAGCTGACTTTCGTCCAAGGAACCAACAAAACCTTCGGCGTCCATAACGGGTAGCTGCGAGATTTCATGCTTCCGCATTCTTTCAATAGCATGCGATACAAGCTCTTCGGTTTTAACCGAGATTAAACCTCCCTTATTTTGATTCTTGATCAAATCAGCAGCTATTTTAAATTTTTCATCGAGAAAGCCCCTTTCTCTCATCCAATCATCGTTGAACATCTTTCCAACATAACGACTACCGTGATCGTGAAAAAGCACCACCACTACGTCATCAGGTTTGAAATGAGCTTTCAATTGTATAAGACCTTTAACGGCTGAACCTGCAGAATTACCTACAAAAATACCTTCGTCTATGGCCAGTTTTCTTGTATATACCGCACCATCCTTATCGGTAACCTTTTCAAAACCATCAATAATATCAAAATTTACATTTTTAGGAAGAATATCTTCCCCTATACCCTCAGTGATATAGGAATAAATCTCATTCTGGTCAAAAACCCCAGTCTCGTGGTATTTTTTAAATACGGATCCATAGGTGTCTACACCCCAGATTTTAATATTAGGATTTTTTTCTTTTAAGTACTTACCAACGCCCGAAATTGTACCCCCAGTACCCACACCAACTACAAAATGGCTTACTTTACCATTGGTTTGTTCCCAAATTTCGGGCCCGGTACTTTCGTAATGGGCCGCGCTATTTGATAAATTATCATATTGATTTGCATACCAGGAATTAGGAGTCTCCTCAGCCAATCGTTTAGATACAGAATAATATGACCTTGGATCATCAGGCTCAACATGAGTGGGACAAACCACTACTTCGGCCCCTAAAGCTCTTAAAATATCAATTTTCTCCTTAGACTGCTTATCCGCAATCACAAAAATGCAATTATAACCTTTGATATTAGCCGCTATGGCCAAACCCATACCTGTGTTTCCTGATGTTCCTTCAATTATTGTTCCTCCTGGTTTTAATTGACCGCTCATCTCAGCATCTTCTATCATTTTAACCGCCATCCTGTCTTTTACTGAATTACCCGGATTGAAGGTTTCTATTTTTGCCAGCACTAAAGCATCCACTTCTTTAACAATTTTATTGAGACGGACCAAAGGCGTATTTCCTATGGTTTCCAAAATATTCTTAGCGTAATCCATGTATTGATTTTGAGATATAACAAAGTTAAGTAAATTAAAAAGAGTACTGAAAGCTTGTTAAGGGCCTTTGTGCAGATGCTAAGCGAACATCTCAGGGAAAGCATCCTTTGCTGACTTTCGGAGCAAATAAAGTCTTAAAACTGACCTAAAAAAACCCGTTCCATAGGCAAAAAATTGTAAGCATACGGCAAAGATACTCAGAACAGCTACTTCAGGCCTTTTGTTCTTGATAAAAGAATCAATGCCAATTGCCAAAAAATACACCATGTACAGCATCAAGGGAGCGTAGAAATTTAAAACGAATGCTATCAAAGAGAAAATTAAGCCCAGCATAAATAAAGAAGGAAACCAATAAGTAATTCTTCCTGACCCTGGATGCAACTTGTTTAATACAGGCCTGGCGGCTCCAAAATTTCTTATTTGCTTAAAAAAATCCTCCCAAGAAGTTCTGCGTTTATGATAAACAAAAGCATCAGCTATATAACGCGTTAAAAGGTTTTTATCCTTTAACCTATAATTAAGATCAATATCCTCACCTATTCGCTGTTTTGAAAATCCTCCGGTCAACAAAAAAGCTTCTTTTGAAAGACCCATATTAAAACTTCTCAGTTGAAAATTTTTGGCCTCATGTGCTGCCCCTCTCAAACCTCCTGTACTCAAAAAAGAAGTCATACTGTAATTAATGGCTTTTTGTTTATTACTGAATGACGGATGAGCCGAATCTGGACCTCCAAAGGCATCGGCATAGTTATCGTTTAAGGACTTGCTGAGAACGGATAAATAATTCTCAGGCAATAAACAATCGGAGTCCAATAGAATATAATAATTGCCTAAAGCCCTTTTCATCCCATAATTCCTACTATCTCCTGGTCCGGTATTTTTCTTAAAGCAATACTTTAAGTTAAGTTTGTCAATGTACTTATCAATAAGTAGGTTGGATTTTTTAACAGATCCATCTTCAACAATAATTACCTCAACATTGCTGCTCCCTTTTTGACTGAGAATACTCTGCAACAATTCCTCTAACTCCTCAGGCCTGTTATAAACGGGAATGATAATGGAAAATTCTAAATTCAAAAATAAGTTTTTAGTCAACCAAAGTTAGGTTATTTTATGTAAACCCTGACAAATCTTCAGCATTACAATATACTATCAAACGGAATACCGATAATTGTTCAGCGCAAAAAAACCCATTTTATAATTTCATAAAATGGGAATTAAACACTTTTGGAAATAAATTAAAACTTATAATTATTCCTGTAAGACTTCAGGTTTAGCACATTTATACAATTCCAAGTGGTCCATATCAAAATTATCAATATAACTATATTTTTCACCGTTCTCAGAAGCAGTTAAATCAATGAATAACTTGGCCGACCTCATGTATTTTTCATCTCTTTGAGCGTCGATTATCAACAAATACCCCATAATGATGTTTCCCGCCATTTCCACAAGTCTTCTCGCATGAAAATCAAGATAATCAGGATGGTTTATATCTATAACTTTTTTGGAAATCCTGTCATAGTCTATAGTCATTGACTGTAATTTTTTTTGAAGCAAGTTATTTTCATCAAATACTTCCAAATCATATTGCTTTATCTTGTCTAAAAACACTCCTGTAGTCACCCCTTTTACCGCTGCCACCGTTTGCAGCTGAGTGGTACCCTCATAAATGGAAGTAATTCTTGCATCTCTATATATTCTTTCAATCGGAAAATCTTTCATAAAGCCCGTCCCGCCATGAACTTGCAATGAATCATAAGCTATAGTATTGCTCGCTTCACTTGCAACCAATTTGATTAATGGCGTAAATACATTGGCCAACTTAATGTATTCTTTCATTTCCATTCTTTCATCCTTAGCCAGGGATCTTTTTTGTTTGACCTCGTCATAAACTTTTGTAAGATCAACAAAACGAGTTGTTTCATAGAGCAAGGACCGCAAAGCATCTACGCGAATTTTCATATTGGTCAGCATCTCATAAACAGCTGGGAAATTTATAATTTCCTTTCCAAATTGTGCTCTTTCCTCAGCGTATTTAATTGCTTCCCGATAGGCCGCATCAGCGATACCAACTGATTGTGCCCCTACGCCTAAACGAGCTGAATTCATTAAGGCCATGACATATTTTATCAATCCGAATCTCTCGCTTCCCACTAATTCAACCGGAGCCTCTTTAAAAACAAGTTCACAAGTTGGTGAACCTTTGATCCCTAGCTTTTTCTCTAAATGCCTTACTTCTACAGCATGATGTTTTCGGTCATAAATAAACATTGACAAACCTCTTGCATCAGACGTTTTCTCTTCTGACCTGGCTAAAACAAGGGCGATATCGGCATCTCCATTGGTAATAAACCTCTTTACGCCATTTAGCTTCCATACCTTTTCTTCTTCATCAAAAGTTGCCCTGAGTTTTACGGACTGTAGGTCAGATCCTGCATCCGGCTCGGTCAACACCATGGCTGCCGTTGCTCCATCCCGATTAAATCGTGGTAGATACCTCTCTTTTTGCTCTTCCGAACCAAATTCATGAATGGTTTCCGCACAATCCTGTAATCCCCATATATTGGCAAATCCGGCATCAGCACGAGCGATCATTTCACCAGCCATAACATAGGGTAATAAGGGAAAGTTTAAGCCTCCATATTTCCTTGGTAAGGACATCCCAATCAAACCTGCTTCATGTAAAGCCTTATAATTGACCGTCGTTCCATGGGCGTAAACTACTTCATTATCTACTATTCTAGGACCTTCAATATCCACAGCTTCTGCGTTTGGTCCAATAGTATCTTTACATATACCACCAACAATATCCAGGACTCTCTCATAAGAATCCAAAGCATCTTCATGGTTTAAAGGAGCATAATCATAGACTTCTGAATCCTTAAAACCGTCTTCCTTCAATTCCACAATCTTTTTTAGAAGCGGATGTTCTAAATGAAATTTAAAATCTGGAGTATCCTTAAAAAAATTATCCATATTTATATATTTTATATTTTATTCTAGTACCTGTTAGTTCTATAGCATTCTTGATTCGATATAACAAACCCTGTTATCAAAGAGATTAAAGAGCTATTTTGCGTTTTTCTTATAATATTTGATCATTTTAGGAATCACACTGCTGATATCGCCTTCAATTACATAATCTGCCAATTTATTCATAGGTGCTTCTGAATCTTTGTTAATCGAAATAATAAGAGAGGCATCCTGCATTCCTGCTGTGTGCTGAACAGCACCAGAAATTCCAGCCGCTATATACAATTTTGGGCGAACGGTAACACCTGTTTGCCCGATCTGACGATCGTGATCTATAAACCCTGCATCAACTGCTGCTCTTGAGCCTCCTATTTCGGCACCCAAAAGCTCAGCCAACTGGTGCAAATATTTAAAATTCTCCTTTGAACCAACTCCATAACCTCCAGCTACTATGATGGATGCTTCTTTCAAGTGTACACCTGAATCTTCAATGTGTCGTTCAATTATTTTTACAATAAAATCCTCTTCGTTCACTATTAAATCAACCTCTACGTTTATAATTTCACAATTATAATCTTTATCAAAAATTTCTTTTTTCATTACCCCTTCTCTCACTGTGGCCATTTGAGGATGCTGATCCCAATTGATAATATTTGCCATAATACTACCTCCAAAAGCGGGCCTAATCGCATACAATAAATCTGTATATTCCTTTTTTTCTTTTTTAACAAAATGGTC
>JAUXCI010000185.1 GCA_030618945.1 Flavobacteriaceae bacterium | reverse complement strand
TTTGCAAATGTTTGTAAACAAAAAGACGTACTTAAAAACTATTCATCAAAGACAACGGAAGCCAATTATATTGAAAAGTCGGAAGATTTTTTAGTTTCTAAAGATGAATTTGTCAAGGCTGTAAAAGCCATTGTCAAGGCAGAGAAATTTATCAAAAAGAATCTCGATAAAATAAAAGGATTCACCCGTTTTGTAAAGGCGGTAAATACAGAACTGGAAAAAGCGGGTATTGATAATATTACGGTAAAACAAAAATCCCAGGATTTTGAAAATGCCATTACAGAAGATGTGATCGAGAAATTTGCTGACATCCAAAATGCTGCCCAGGGTATAAAAGATGATTACTACAAATTAATGAGTTCCAATGCCGGAACTATGAGCGATCAGTACTCAAAGCTACAAAAGAAGGTGGAAACAGCACAAACCGATTTAACAGCCAACTATCCTACTGATCTGAATACTGAGAACCTAAATAATCTAAACTCACTTGATGAATATTGCACAAAGAGAATTGTTAAGGGCGTACGCTTAGAATATCAGATCGATTGTCAGGATTCAAAATTCTCACTCTCCGATATTTTAAACTACATAGCCTTGCTACCATCAAAAGAAACCGAACTTGAATTAATCAGGGGAAGTTTTGTAAAAACAGCCCCTCTTCCTCCCGATCCAGGTAAGCCTAAACAACCTAAAAAGATTCAATTTACAGTTTCTAAAAAGGTAATGAAAGCCTCGGAATACAAAGCTTTATTAGCTGAACAACTTCGAGTAATGGCAGGTATGGATAACGATGATGAAATTGAATTGACCATTAACAATTAAGTAAGATGAAGCTTTCAGAACATGTCGATCATATTCGCACTTTAATTTATAAGGCCTTTAGCAACCAATTTTCACGTTTAGGATTAGGCCCGGATAAGATGATGGATATTGGCCGGATCCCGTCTGAATCGCACAACAAAAGGGAGAAAATTGAAGTTTTGATCAAAAGCCATACGGGTGAAACTGGAAGCTATTCCGATGCTCGTGAAAAAGCCCTGGATGAACTCACATTTACCTTGTTCAACAGATTGGCTGCTGTTAAAGTAATGGAAGCTCACAGACTATTTCCACCCATTGTCACCAAACAAGCTGAACATGGTAGCCGTTCTTTTGGTCATAAAGTGTGGTTGGAAACAAATCCGGAAATGCGAAATGAAGAACTTGAAGGCTTTCGGCAGTATCTTAAATACGAGTTTAATAAACTTGGCGAAGTCATCCCGCTTTACAATAAGGATTATCCTTATGCCCTTTTACCTTATGTGATTGAATTGAATGAAATAGTTGATGCTTTTAATGCTGTTCACCAAGACCCGCAGATAGAAGATAACATCTGGCAAAGCGATGACATTTTAGGCTGGCTCTACGAGAGTTACAACAATGTAAAAAAGCAAGCCCACAAAGACAGCGGCGATAAAACTGAATACAATAAAGTAAGCCTGCAATCGCAATGGTATACTCCTCGCTGGGTGGTTGAATTTCTCGTAAACAATTCATTGGGGAAACTGTACCTTGAAATGTACCCAGAATCAGAAATCAAGGACCAGTACAAAATCGCCAATGTTCCAAAAACCAAAGTGAGAGATCCGAAACCCTTGCATGAGGTAAAACTGATGGATCCGACCTCAGGATCTGGTAATTTCTTGCTGTATGGTTTTAGTTTTTTCTACGCCTTATACATGGACCAAATTGAAAACTACGGAGCCAATTATGACGAAGACGATATTCCACAACTCATTATTGAGAACAATCTCCACGGCATTGATCTCGATGACCGTGCAATTCAGTTAGCCCAGCTTGGTCTATGGATTAAAGCCAGGCAAAAAGAACGCAGCATTGGCAAATTGAACTTTAATGTGGTTTCTTCCGATTTCTTCTTACCCGATTTTGATTTTGTATATCCTATCTTTAAAGCAGGTACAACAGACAGTAAACAATTGTCGGTAATAGAAGAAATATGGGAAGACCTACGGCAGGCCCATAAATTTGGAAGCCTCGTAAAATTAGAAGAAAAACTTAGTTTAAAACTTCATGGACTGGTCGAACAAAAAGGTGTTACGTTGTTTGGTGAACAGGAAAAAAAAGAATACAAGCGCTTTAAAGAAGATTTTTTTACCAACCTCGAAACCGCTGTTTCTCGTTACGCTACACAGCAAGGCAGCTCTTTCCTTACCGACAAAACCAAAGATGCCATTACCTTTTTAAAACTGCTAACCCAAAAATATGATGTGGCCACGGCCAACCCACCCTATACCGACAGCGCTGATTTTGGCCCCGACTTAAAAAAGTTTATTGATGCCAACTACAAAAAGCCATATAAGTTTCACACCAACCTATACGCCGCATTTATTAAACGTAATTATGAATTAACTAATGAGCATGGTAAAATAGCTATGATTCATCCTCATACATTTATGTTTATTAAAACTTTTGAGGATGTTAGAAAATATATCATTGACAAATCTACTATTGATTTATTTGTAGATCATGGCTTGGATAGAGCAAATTTGTTTGATACAAGTGTTCGATTGGATGCATCATACTATGTTTTAAGCAAAGGCGAGACAAATATTGAAAATAAAATTGGAACTTATTTTTTTATTTCTAATACTGTTGCTGAAAGAGACAAAAAACAAGTGTTCAAAGGAATTCTTGATGACATATTAATTGAGGCGTCAAATGAAAGAATCTTTTTATTACCCCAATCCAAACTAAAAATCATTAAATCATGGCCATTTATTTATTGGATTAGTGATGAGTTTAGGGAGAAGTTTGGGAAATTTATGATAGGAACATATTTCCATCCAGCCTCAGGTGTTGCAACAGGTAATAATGACCGGTTTTTAAAATATTGGTGGGAGGTTAATGGAAAGTCTATTTCAAGAGATTATACTAATTCTCAAAAAAGATTTGTTCCTTATGCAAAAGGTGGTTCTTTTAAAAAATGGGCAGGCAATCTTTGGTTGCTTCTTGATTGGAATAATAATGGTGACTCATTAAAAGCGTCAGGTCGGTCTGTTTTAAGAAACAAACAATATTATTTTTTAGAAGGTATTACATATAGTTTAAGTGGGAGCAAGGGTTCTTCATTTAGAATTTTGCCAAAAGGATCTATTTTTGATGTTATTGGTTCGAGTATTTTTAATCCGAATGATAAAAATTATAATTATTATTCATTACTTGCTTTTTTAAATTCTAAACTTTCATACTATATCCTAAACTGCTTAAATCCAACAGCTGCAACGCAAGTTGGTGATATTGAGAGGATCCCATTTACAAAATTAGATGACCCTTCTGAAAAGATCATTTCGCTTTTATCCAAGTGTAATTTTAGAATAACAGACTGGTTAAATTCAAATAGAATTTATGAGCCTAACTTTAATAGTAAAAGTTTAGGTTATTCAAAAGATAAAATCTTAACGCTATTAAATCTTGAAAATCATTTTAACTCACAAATTTTAATCAACGAAGCCATTATAGATAAAAAAATCTTTGAGGTCTATGAGTTAACTGAAGAAGATAAAGCCATGGTATTGGCTAAGGAAGGAGAAAGTATTGGGGCATTACCGGTAAGTGTCAAGGCAAAACAAGCATATTTGGAAAATGAAATAGCAGATTTTCCTTTCGATAATATTAGGGAGTACATCCAAAATTTACCTGAAAAGGAATTTACTTCAGAGGAGCGAGAAACCATAGAAAATGAGTTTCCACAACTCTACCAAAGCAACAACGATTTGGAAGAGTTTTGTATTCGTCATCAAATCAACCCTATCAATGTTTGGTATTGGTTTAAAGAAAGCAACATCATCCCCAAACAACGCATGAACGATCTCGCTATGGAGTTTCTGGCAGATATGTTACGTGAAATCCTCATGGAAGATGAAGATGGTATTATACCACTTGTCCCCAATGCAGGAGAAAAAATATTGCTCGATCGCATAGAGGAAAAGTTCATAGAAAAAGGATTCAGCATGGCACAATACTCATCATTCGATAGTGTATTGGGTAGAGAATTGAATGAGTACATCAACAACCATTTCTTCAAAGCATTTTCCGATCATCTTAACTTGTTTATGTATTTGCCAAAAACACCATTTATCTGGCACCTAAGTAGTGGCCCCGAGCAAGGTTTCGATTGTTACATCATCATCTACAAATGGAACCGTGATAAATTACTGGCTATCCGCTCCAAATACATCGAAAACCGTGAACGTGCCTTAATTAACCGCCAAACTGATTTACGTAAGAAGGAGCTTCTATCAGCTGCAGAACAAACCGAAGCTGATAAAATATACAACCAACTGAAAGAAATAGAAAGTTTTAAGCAAAAAATAGATGAATTGCTGGCAGAAGGCTACAACCCCATATTAGATGATGGTGTGGGTAAAAACATCGCACCCCTGCAAAGCAAAGAGATGATCCCCTACAAAGTCTTAAACAAAGGACAGTTAAAGAAATATTTAAATGCAGATTGGTAGATTTGCTGATTGGTTGTTAGTACCTGGTAATTAAAGATTATTGTGAAACGAGTAAAATAAAGAAAGATGGAGAATCTGATTGATAAAATAAATACTTTGATAGGGAGTAAAACAAATGTTACAATAGTAGATGCTTTAATAAATAATTTCAGTCCATCGGAAATAAAAGAATCAAAGGATGATATCTTCAATCTTTTAAGACCGGATTATGCTCGGTTCAAGAATCTGACTGAAGTTGAGCAAAGCAATATCGCTTCAAAAGGTTTCTATAATACTGGTAATGAATTGTCGAAATTTATTGCGGAATTGGCTATGGCATTAAATCCGGAGAAAATTGCTGATATCTGTTGTGGTTTGAGCAACATTTTCTTTTTTCTCGAAGGCAATGCTGAGGTAATTGGATATGAACCCAATGCCAATATCCAACAACTAGCAAGCTATGTTTTCCCTGATTATCAGATTTTAAATTCTAATGCCTTAAATTCTTCTGATACCAATGTATACGTTGCCATAGCAAGTGAATTAAGAATTGGGAGAACAAGAATTAATAATAAAACGGTGCATTTAGAGGGTAGATTCTTAAACAAAGCCATCGAACTTTTAAAAATGGGTGGAACTGGCATATGCGTTGTTCCTGATTCTCTTTTAAGCATTGAGTATTTTGCAAATCTTAGAGATAGGTTTTTATCTCAAATCAGTACCTTAACAGTTATAAGTATTCATAATGAACAATCATTCCCAATGGCAAAGTCAATTCTTGTTTTCAAAAAAGGAACTGATTTAAAAAATGTCAATTATTTACAATA
>JAUXCI010000090.1 GCA_030618945.1 Flavobacteriaceae bacterium | reverse complement strand
GGTGACATATATGCATATGTAAATTTTTATGTATCCTCCATGATCAATGTGGCATTAAGTTTGATTCCACTTTGGGAGAATGCTCTTGGAAAAGATTGGCAAAAAACCATAACAAGAGATAAATTGAGATCGATGTATGAATTAATGTAAGCCAAAGGCTTAAAAAATGAATTATTTTAAATTATATTTAACAAAAATCAAAAAATATGGCTAGTATTAGATTATTTAAAAAAGAGATAAACGACGTATTGTCAGAAGTAATAGAAAGGTGTTATGAATGTCAGTTAACTGCAGATGATAAGGTTCATGCAAAGGCTGAAAAAATTATAGATGAGGCTATTAGTACCTTTGATGGCTTGATTCAAAAACTTCATCAGAGCGATGTAGAAAATTATAAAGCGCATGTTAAAGAACTGCGATTAGACCTAAATAAAAAATCTGAAAAGTTATTGAGTGATATAAAAAAAATAAGCGTTTGATATATTTATTTATGTAAAAATGTGCTTAAGTAAAAAAAATGTTTTACTTTGTAATAAATGTTCCTAAATACCCGTTGTATATTTTATAAAAAAAATGTTTATGGCAAGAGCAATATTAGATTACACCAAAACTATTTTGAAAAAAGTAAGTTTTGATGCAGAATTATTTTGTAAGGAATTAAAAAAAGCTGTGAAAAGATTATTACCTTTTGAAATTGAAGAATTGCGAATTTGGCTATTGCAATTTACAGCGAATAAACCAGATCTTTATCCGAGCATAGCCCTTATTGAAGCTTAAATTAGGCTTCAACTGTTTTCTTATTCAGTGGACTGATAATTTTCACGTCGTGAAAACTTATTGCTCCTCTAATAACTCCGTCTATTGTGTTTTTTAAGGCTTCTATAAGTTGGATTTTTAATTGTGATTTATGGTATATTATACTCACTTCTCTTGCCGGCACAGTATTTGAGAATTCTCTTAATAATTTTTTGTCCTGTTCAGAAAGCTCTAAGGTGTGTAAATAAGGAATTAGTGTCATACCTAATCCTTCTTTACTCAATTTGATCAATGTATTGATACTTCCGCTTTCAAGCTGGAATTGATGATGATTTGTGTGGTTTTTATTCTGGCAAATATTGATTACGCTGTTTTTAAAACAATGCCCGTCCTCCAAAAGAAGTACATCATTTATATCCAGGTCCTCCTCTGAAATTTTCTCCGAATTAAAAAGACGATGGTCGTTTGAAATAAATCCGACAAAAGGCTCGTAATACAAGGGTCTTTCTTTTATGGCCTCATTTTCTAATGGCGTTGCAGCTATGCCAACATCGAGATAACCTTCACTTAGTTTTTTGATGATTTGCTCAGTGGTCAATTCCTCGATGATCAGTTTGACTTTCGGGTATTTTTTTAAGAAATTTTTTAAGAAAAAAGGTAAGAGGGTAGGCATAATGGTGGGTATGATACCCAGTTTAAATTCCCCTCCAATAAAACCCTTTTGTTGATCTACGATATCATTAATTCGATTGCTTTCATCGACAATAAGTTTTGCCTGACGGATAATTTTTTCTCCTATTGAAGTCAGCTCGATTGGCTTCTTTTTTCTGTTGAAAATTGTAATTGACAACTCATCTTCCAGTTTTTGAATCTGCATGGATAAGGTGGGTTGGGTTACAAAGCTATGTTCGGCCGCAATTGTAAAGTTTTTGTATTCAGCAACGGCTAGTAAATATTTTAACTGAGTAATCGTCATAGGTATAAATATTTTTGATAAATATATTAAAACTATCGATGAAATTGATTAAAATAAAAAACCTTTTTTGACGAAATTTGTGGTGAATTTAAAAACACAATATAATGAAGAATACAATTTTAGGATTAGATAGTGATAAAGTAAAAATTTTAAACTTATATTTAAATGAATTACTATCAAATTTTCAGGTTTATTATCAAAGTTTAAGAGGATTGCATTGGAACATTAAAGGAAAATCTTTTTTTGAATTACATTTAAAATTCGAGGAGTTGTATACGGATGCACAGGAGAAAATTGATATGATTGCTGAGAGAATTTTGACATTAGAAGGAACGCCATTGCATAGCTTTACAGATTATGTAGAATTAGCAAAGGTTCCAGTAGGAAAGAATATTTCAAATGATAGAGCATCGGTGGATTTGATCGTAGAATCCTTATCCAAATTGATTGAAATTGAAAGAAAGATTTTAAACGAATCAGATGAAGCTAATGATGAGGGTACCAATTCAATGATGAGTGATTTTATTGCTGAACAAGAAAAAACAATCTGGATGATGAAGGCTTGGTTGGGATAATAACAAATTTAAATGCGTCCATCAGGTGATGGACGTATTTTTTAGTACATGTCCCAAAACTCTCTTTTTTTATTGAGCTCCTTCTCACTTTTCTCGTAATCTTCTACTTTAGTAACCTTTAAAAAGGAAGGATGCTGTTCAATGGCATATTGAAGGCTTTTAACGATATCTTCGATGCTGTCATTTTCGTAATCAATTTCCATAGGTTTTTTAATTACTATTGATTGCAGGATACCTCTTTTCTTAATCATTAAACCTCTTTTGTCAAATGACCTTCTAAAACCATCTATAACAATAGGAATCACTATGGGTTTGTTCTGTCTGATGATATGTGCGGTCCCTCTTCTTATTGGTTTAAAAGGTGTAGTGGTTCCTTGTGGAAAGGTAATTACCCATCCATCTTTCAAAGCGGTTGTGATATTTGAAACGTCCGACAACTTCACTTTTTTGTTAACATCTTTGCCTTTTTCTCTCCAGGTCCGTTCGATGGAAATTGAACCTCCATAGGCCATGATTTTTGGAAGAATACCAGCCCTCATGGTTTCCTTTGCGGCGACAAAATATATGTTCATTTTAGGTTGCCATAAATAACCTACGTCTTTAATAGTATCAACCCTTCCACTCAATGCGGCGTTAAACACATGTAGCATAGCGGCTACATCGGCAAAATACGTTTGATGATTTGCAACAAATAATACATTATTGTGAGGGAGATCACGAATGATTTCGGATCCATCAATTTTTAATTCGTTGAATCCACGATACCTCCTATGTGAAAACAAACCCAATAACCGAATCAAGTTTTTTTTGATAAAAAGACTATTTCCGAAGACATCTTTTTTAAATAAAGCCATTCTTAACTATTTGCGCAATAAACTTAATGAAACATTGTCAATTGTTCTCAATCAATCAATTCACCATCTATAGGGGTGTTAATGGTGCAACCGTAATTAACCTTGTAACAACAGTTCAAGGCAAATATAAAACACTCAATCGAAATAGTGGCAAACACAAGGATAAAATTAATAAAGATGTGTCAAAATTTTAAATCGAACTCAGGTTAATAAGGTCTTTAATTTCACTCAGCATCATGGCAGTAGCTCCCCAAACGATGTGCTTGTTTAATTCGAAACACGGTACATCTATATTTTCCATATAGCTTGTGGTCAAATTTTTGGTCGAAACAAACGATTCGTTAAGCAAATCAACTAGTTTTACTTCAATGACTTCTTTAACTTCTTGATTGATAATGAACTCAGGAGTGGATTCAACGATTCCAAGATAAGGACTTACTATAAAATTACTAGGGGGAATAAAAATATCAGACAGCTTTTTTTTGACCTTGATCTCATCTACATTAACGCCAACTTCTTCATAAGTTTCTCTAAGTGCGGTTGTTTTTAATTTACGGTCTTCTTTTTCAAATTTTCCTCCGGGAAACCCTATTTGAGCTGCATGAGTCCCATCATAATCGGCCCTTAAAATCAATAAAAATAGTGTTTCATTATGTTTGTCAGGGTAAAAAAGGGCCAACACCGCTGCCTTTTTAGGATTTCTGCCTTTTATTTCATCAGGTCCTGGTATGATTCGTTCTTTTGGAATCATTTTTAAATGAGATTCAAACCCACCAGGGTTTGAATCCTCGAGTTTTGGAATCAGTGATAAAAATTGGTCAAATTCCATAGAAAAGTTTATTTTTACAATTGCGAATTTACAATTAATCCTTAATACGATTCCAGTATTTATCTCAATGGAATATACCTGAACTTAAATTTTGTGCTGAGAAGGACGTGATGCTTTAATTAAAGTCAGCATCTTTGGTTTAATATGTAAGGATAAAAGAATAAAGCGTCAATTTTAGCTTAAATAAAATATATGAATATAGGAATAGTTTGCTATCCAACATATGGAGGTAGTGGTGTAGTTGCTACAGAATTAGGAATAGCCTTGGCCCAAAAGGGACACCAGGTTCATTTTATTACTTCTCATCAGCCTGTCAAATTAAATTTTTTAAATCACAACCTTCATTTTCATGAGGTTTTTGTAGAAAATTACCCTTTGTTTCATTACCAACCATATAATTTGGCGCTGGCTAGTAAATTGGTGGAATCAGTTCAAAAATATAATTTGGACCTCCTACATGTACACTATGCCATTCCTCACGCTTTTGCTGCATATATGGCAAAGCAGATGCTTAAAGACTTTGACATTAATATACCCATTGTTACGACCCTTCACGGGACTGACATAACCCTTGTGGGAAGTCACCCTGTTTATAAACCTGCCGTAGAATTTAGCATCAACCATTCTGATGTGGTAACTACGGTTTCACAAAGTTTAAAGAACGACACCTTGAGGCTTTTTAATATTAAAAAAGAAGTAGAGGTTATATATAATTTTATTGACTTTGATAAAATTGAAAATGAAAGCAATGACACCTGTTTGAGAGACACGCTAGCGGGGGATGGAGAAAAGATTTTGACACACGTGAGTAATTTGAGACCAGTAAAACGAATCCTGGATGTTATCAGCATTTTTCATAAAGTGCAGCAAAAAATTCCATCCAAGCTTATTTTGGTGGGTGAAGGTCCTGATAAAGAGAAGGCGGATCTTTTGGCCAAGGAATTGGGGATTGAAGACAGAATTTTGTTTTTAGGAAAAAGCGATGAAATTCTTAAAATCCTTTGTCTTACTGACCTGTTTTTACTACCATCAGAAACTGAAAGTTTTGGATTGGCAGCCCTTGAGGCCATGGCTTCAAAAACACCAGTGATTTCAACAAATACAGGAGGTTTGCCGGAAGTTAACACACAAGGGGTAACTGGTTTTTTAAGCGATGTAGGAGACGTTGATGATATGGCTGAAAAAGCTGTTTTTATTCTTGAGAATGAAGAACGACTATTGGAATTTAAAAATAACGCTTATAAGGCAGCGCATCAGTTCTCTATTGAAAAAATCCTGCCGAAGTATGAAGAAATGTACAAAAGAGTTATTAAGAATGGTTTCTAAGATTTAGAAGGACTTCACCTAATTTTCCATATAATACAATAAGCCTTCTTTAACGAGATCAGGATTTACTTTTACGTCTAGTTGGCATTTCTCTAAACTATCCAATAAAACAAAGTTCACTTGCCCGCTTACGTTCTTTTTATCGTATTGCATTAAATCAGTGATGCCAGCTAGGTCATCCTGCTCGAAGTTTACTTTACCGTAAAAACTGTTGACAAACGATTTCAATTCCTCGGTTAAGCTTAAGGAGAAATCATAAAGTTTTGAAGAATAGTATAACTCTATAATCATACCCACAGCTATGGCTTCACCGTGTGTCAGATCTTTTTTAACTGCTGATTCAAGAAAGTAAGATTCTATGGCATGACCAATAGTATGACCAAAATTTAGTGACTTACGAAGATTATTTTCTAACAGGTCCTGAAGAACCACATCATTTTTAATCTCTATTGATCGGTAGATTAAGGGTTTTATTTTTTCAAGTTCAATAGTTTTGAAAGTTTGAATTTCTTTCCATAAACTTTTGTCGAAAGTAAATCCATATTTGATAATCTCTGCCAATCCGGATCTCATTTCTCTAGTTGATACCGTATCTAAAAAATCCATGTCAACTAATACCATCTCTGGGTTGCTGAACAATCCTATTTGATTTTTTAATACGCCCAGATCGACTCCCGTTTTACCCCCAACAGAAGCATCAACCATACTTAGAAGGGTGGTGGGTACGTTTATAAATTTTATACCTCTTTTAAAAGTAGAAGCAACAAAGCCACCCATATCTGTAATCACCCCACCACCAAGATTTATAATCAGGGATTTTCTGTCTGCTCCCAAATCGGATAAACGGCCCCACAGATGGCTGCAAGTCTCAATGTTTTTATAAACTTCTCCTGCCTTGATCTCAATGATTTCAACTGATAGGTCGAAATTAGCTTTTTTTTGAAACAGGGGTAAACAGTGCTCTTTGGTATTGTTGTCAACCAAAATAAAAATCTTGGAACAAAAATTATCTTGAAGGTATTTACTTAATGAGAAGTAAGCATTTTCATCGAAATGCACATAATAATTAGTTGATAAGATTGACTTCATTAAATTCAATTTTAATCATGCAAATAACGGTGAAATATTTGTAAAAAATAAACCAGACTAAGTATCTTTATTCAAAATTTAAAAATCTTTGTTAATAATTTAATGACATGAATAATCTTTTTAATAATACACAAATTGCTTTCAGTCTAAAGTCAGATTCTGAGCTGGAAAGAGGGTATTTTCTGTTTCGTTTGATCAAAAGTCAACCTTTGGTTAAAATTGGAACAGCCGTAACAAAATTTGCTTTGAAATCTTCACTTCCCGTTGAAGGTTTGATTAGAGCAACGGTATTCGATCATTTCTGCGGAGGTGTTAGTGAAACCGATTGCATGCCTATAATAGATAAAATGATGTCCAAGAATGTTCATTCAGTATTGGATTATTCAGTAGAAGGAAAAGAAAATGAAGAACAGTTTGATTCTGTGATGGATAAAACCCTTTTATTGATCAATTTTGCAAAAGAAAAGGAATCCATGCCTTTTGCAGTTTTTAAACCCACTGGTTTTGGCAGATTTGAGCTATACCGAAAAATTACGGAAAATATTGCCTTAAGTCCTGATGAAAAGAAGGAGTGGGCTAGGGTAGTCGCTCGATATGAAAAAGTAGCCAAGGCTTGTTTTGATAATAATGTTTGTTTGTTGATTGACGCTGAGGAAAGCTGGATGCAAACTGCAGCAGATGATCTATTGGAAGATCTTATGGAAAAATACAATAAAGAAAAGGTAGTCATTTATAGTACCTTGCAGCTCTACAGACATGATAGGTTGGACTATTTGAAGGGCTTACATAAAAGGTCAAAAGCCAAGGGTTATAAAATTGGTATGAAACTTGTTCGTGGGGCATATATGGAAAAAGAAAGAGAAAGAGCTGAAGAAAATAACTATAAAGACCCTATATGTGCAACCAAAAAGGAAACTGATGATACATTTGATGCAGTTTTACAATATATGTTTGATAATCTCGATGACATGGCCATTTTTTGCGGTACGCACAATGAAGAAAGTTCCTATTTATTCATGGACCTGATCAATAAATCAAACTACTCCAAAGTAGATTCAAGATTGTGGTTTGGTCAGCTTTTTGGGATGAGTGACAATATTTCGTTCAATTTGGCGAAAGAAGGATTTAATGTAGCTAAATACCTTCCTTTCGGGCCTGTAAAAGATGTCATGCCTTATCTGATAAGAAGGGCAGAAGAAAATACTTCCGTGGCGGGGCAGACCAATAGAGAGTTAGGACTGATCAAAACAGAGAGAAAGAGAAGGAAATTATAAATGTCGACCAGAAACATCTCAATTAACATATTTTGGACCCTAGTAGTGCTGTTGGGAATGGATTTGTATGTGTTTAAAGCATTACAAAAGAGTTTTAGTACTCCCAAATGGAAGAAGATTTTTTATGTTGTTTATTTCATTGCTGTTGTTTTCGGGTATATAGGTCTTTACTTTTTATATGGTAATTTCACACTAAAGCCTTTGCAGGCAGCTTTGATTCCAAATTTATTTGTGGGTTTTTTCTTTTCGTTTTTTGTTTTCAAATTATTTTTGATCCTGTTTTTTTTGTTAGAAGATATTGTCAGAATAGTAAAATTTATTTTGTTTGTCACATTAAATTTATTTCGAAATAAAAAATTGAAAAGCAGCCCTGACGGCCGAAGAAAGTTTGTTCGAAAAGCAGGACTGTTTGTTGCGGCAATTCCTTTTACTTCAATGCTCTATGGTATAACACAGGGTAAGTATAATTTCAAGGTTAATACGGTTAAGTTGTCATTTAAAAACCTGCCAAAATCCTTTGAAAATTTTAAAATTGTTCATATTTCAGATATCCATTCCGGTAGTTTTGACGATCGCAAAGCCATTTTGGATGGAATTGACTTAGTCAATAAACAAGACCCTGATCTTATTTTATTTACAGGAGATCTGGTCAATAATGATTCAAGAGAAATCGTACCTTTTATTGATGATTTCAAAAAACTTCAGGCACCACACGGGGTATATTCAATTTTAGGAAATCACGATTATGGTGATTATAAAAAGTGGGATTCTGAAAATGATAAAATGAATAATATGGACCTGCTTTTTAAATATCAAAAGGAAATGGGTTTTAAGTTATTGAACAATGAAAATGACTCGATTATTATAGATGAAGAAGAAATAGGAATTTACGGGGTTGAAAATTGGGGTAACCCACCGTTTCCGCAAAGAGGAGATATAGATAAGGCTTTAGAAGGCAGAGAGGATGTTAATTTCAAGATATTAATGAGTCATGATCCAACCCATTGGAACAAAAAGGTATTACAGCATCCTGCGCATATTGACCTTACTTTATCTGGTCATACTCACGGGATGCAATTTGGTGTAGAGATCCCTGGTTTTAAATGGAGTCCCATAAAATATATTTATCCTCAATGGGCTGGATTATATGAAAAAGCAGAACAGTTATTATACGTAAACAGGGGTTTTGGCTTTCTTGGATTCCCAGGAAGGGTGGGTATTTGGCCTGAAATTACTGTAATTGAATTAACAAGAAAAGTTTAGAAAACAATATGTTAAATATATTTAATAGAAAAAACAAAAAGCCAAAGGATGATGAGCAGGGCTTAAGAATTGATTTTTTTCAAGAAGAACAATGGCAGGGCTTATTGGATGAGTCAATGAATGAATCCGTTTTCCTGTTTAAACACAGTATAAGGTGTGGAGTGAGTTCCATGGTTCTGAGTAGGTTTGAAAGACAAATGCGCGAAAGAAACAAAAATTACTATTTCCTTAATATTTTGGCGAATCGCGATTTGTCTAATTGGATAG